>JAISMV010000028.1 GCA_031276535.1 Flavobacteriaceae bacterium | reverse complement strand
TTTGGAGGTAGTTGTCCTTGATTGATGAATCTCCTGAAGTTTGAATATGAATCGGTATCCACATCAATGGAGAAGGTAGAAAGCGGATGATCCAGAGCGGATTCAAATTTATTTTCCGCGAAAGAGGAATATTCCTCATCAGAAAGGGATGTTGCTGCCTCCATGTCTATGTCATGAAGTTCAATTTCAACAGATTGTCTTTTTTGATGGCAACTGGAAAACAAGAACAGGGCTGCTGTAAATAATGTTAAAGTTTGGTTTCTCATGATAATGTATTTTTATTTATTTTTTCTTTTTTAAATCTCCGGCATAAAAGAAAGCACCTAATAAGAACTTTGCTTTCATGGGGAGCTGTTTTTATTTGAACCAAAGGTATAAGCAGATGTTTTGTAGATAACGGAAAAACTCTTATAAAATAGTTGTAATTTGATTTTACAAAGAAAGAACATTGAAAATAAGATATTTACCTGTATTTGTAAAATATTTTGAAATTCAGTTTTCAATAAGATCAGGAAGATATGGTTGGAAAATCCGGTATTAAAATATAAGATCAGGTATTTCTCACCAATAGTATTTTTAATTTACAAAATTTTGTATGCGGAAGGCGCAAGATCTCGCACTTAAATGCGGGGAAATTGATGGTATTTATTGATATATAATAGTTTGATAACCTTTTAAAAGGAGAATCTATTTGCTGTATAAATCAAAATTTATGGCAATTTTAAGAAATCCGTTGTTGTCTGACCTGAGTTCGGATTATTTTAAAGTATATATTTTTGCGTTTTGCTGAACAACCATCCTGCCAATATTCCCACTAAAGCACCGGAAACCACATCTAAAGGGAAATGTACTCCCACATAGATTCTGCTGTAAGAGACCAGTATTGCCCATGTAAACAATAAATAAACGGCATATTTATGTTTTTTATAAAACAAATAAGAAAGGTAAGTAACTAATCCAAAAGAATTGGAGGCATGGGCTGAAAAATAACAATAGTTTCCCCGGCATTTCTCAATTACCAGCCTGAAAGCTCCGTCGAGTTCCGGATTCTTGCACGGTCTCGGGCGTTGAATCCAGCTTTTAAAAAGATTCGCTATATTATCTGTAAGCGCTATCATAATTCCTACACTGATACCTATAAGAATAGCTTTCTTCCATCCGTATTTCTCTACAATGATAATAAAGATCAGGATATAAACAGGAATCCAATAATATTCATTGGTCATAAAAAGCCAAAAATTATCAAATTTTTGACTTCCTAAATTATTCAGGTATATAAATAATTCTACATCCCGGGAAATAAGAGCATCCATCAACTTCTTTTTACAGGTCCTTCAAAAGTATCATCAAAGAAGTCGTCTACCTTTTTATCGGTGTTGCTTACAGTGTCGTCCATTGTTTTTTTTGCTTCCTGAATTTCATCTTCAATTTCTTTAATAGACCCACCTTCTTCAATTTGGGACATAACTTCTCTTTTAATATTATCCGTAGCATCTTTCATGGCACGTACTCCCTGTCCTAATCCTCTGGCTATTTCCGGAATCTTATCCGGTCCGAACAAAAGTACCGCTATTAATATTATTACGATTATTTCTCCAAAACTCACGGTATATGATTTTTATTTTTACAAATTTACTATTTTCTTTCAATAAAAGTTAATTTAACAGAGAACTCATCTAAACTTTAAAAAAAGCGGACAATCCAAAAAGAACAGGTTTTTAAAAAATAAGGCTCGGATCATAAGAATCCAAGCCTTGGTTTTTTGTGTATACAGTTTATAAAACGGTATTAAGAATATTTTTTATCTTGCGATATTTACCGCTCGTGTTTCTCTGATAACGGTGACTTTCACCTGTCCGGGATATGTTAAATCGTTTTGGATCTTTTCGCTGATCTCAAATGAAAGTTGTGATGCTTTTTGATCGTCTATTTTTTCACTTTGTACCATTACACGAAGTTCTCTTCCCGCCTGTATGGCGTATGCCGTATTTACTCCGTCAAAACTTAGAGCGGCATTTTCCAGATCCCGCAAACGTTGTATGTAGGATTCCACCACTTGTCTTCGTGCGCCGGGTCTTGCTCCGCTAATGGCATCCGCTACCTGTATAATAGGGGCTATCAGGCTTTTCATTTCCGTTTCATCGTGGTGTGCTCCGATGGCATTTACGACTGTCTGGTTTTCTCCGTATTTTTCCGCCCATTGCATTCCCAGAATAGCATGTGGTAGTTCGGATTCTTCTTCCGGAACTTTTCCTATGTCATGTAATAATCCGGCGCGTTTGGCTATTTTAGCATTTAATCCTAATTCTGAGGCTAAGATTCCCGCAATGTTGGCAACTTCTCTTGAATGCTGTAAAAGGTTTTGTCCGTAAGAGGAACGGTATTTCATTCTTCCTACTATTTTGACCAATTCCGGATGCAATCCGTGTATTCCCAAGTCAAGAATCGTTTTTTTACCGATCTCTATGATTTCTTCTTCTATCTGTTGTTGGGTCTTTGTTACGATTTCTTCTATTCTTGCGGGGTGAATTCTTCCGTCAGTCACCAGACGGTGAAGGGATAATCGTGCGACTTCTCTTCTTACGGGGTCAAAGCAGGAAAGAAGTATGGCTTCCGGTGTGTCGTCCACGATAATTTCCACTCCTGTCACGGCTTCTAATGCGCGTATATTCCGACCTTCTCTACCGATAATTCTTCCTTTTATTTCATCGGATTCTATGTTAAAGACCGATACGGAGTTTTCAATAGCCTGTTCTGTTCCGACTCTCTGAATGGCCTGAACGATAATTTTTTTGGCTTCGGCTTTGGCATTTAACTGGGCTTCTTCCATTATGGACTGAATGTGAGACTGGGCTCTGGATCTGGCTTCTTGTTTTAATGCTTCCGTCAATTCCGCTTTTGCATCTTCTGCTGAATAGCCTGAAATTTTTTCCAGCATTTCTACCTGCTGGGCATGCATTTGATTTAGTTCTTCCTGTTTTTTTGCTAAGGTTTCCGATTTTACAAGGTTTTCGTGAATTGCCTGTTCCAGTTGTTTTTTCTGGTTATTGTTCTGATGCAGTTCTTCATTAAGCTTGGTTTCTTTGTCCTTAATTCTTTTTTCTGCTTCCAGCATTTTTTTTTCTCTTTGGTTAATTTGTCCTTCGTGTTGAAGTTTCAGTTCCAAAAATTTTTCTTTTGCCTGAAGCATTTTTTCCTGCTTAATATTTTCTGCTTTTAGTCCGGCTTCTTTTATAATAACCGCTGCTTTTTCTTCGGCTTCTTTTATTTTGTTTTCTCTATGTTTGTTTAGAGAGCTTTTTGAAAGGAAAAAACCTATAAATCCTCCTACAAAAAGTGCTGCAATTAATTCAATTATTATCGTCGTCGTCATATACTAAGAATACTATATTATTATTATTATTTATATAAAAAAAACCTACATTAATTCTAAATACTGATTTGAGTAAACTCCAATAATCAGGATTTGAGCTATGTTTTTCCTCTGTAATCTGCTGTTGATATTGGATATCAAATCATCCCGAAAGATGAGAGGCAGCCCGCCATAAAAAAAACAATCACTCTGTCAGTCATTTGTGTTGAGTTTACCAAACTGAGTTAGAACCAATGTAGGCTATATTTTTGTTCTACAGAATATATTTTTAAGATCTGAGAGTTGAAAGATAATTTTTTATTTTTCTGTAACCAAGTTACTGATTTTTTTTATTCTGAGCAAAATTTCCTGTTGCTCTTTTGTTTTTTCATTTAATAAATTCTCCAATTCGGAAGCAAGCTGCAACGCACTCATCGCTAAAACATCTTGTTTTTCTGATATGTTATATTTTTTTTCAAATGTTGTAACATATTCTTCTATCCTTTTGGCTGCATTTCGTAATACTTCTTCTTCCTCATGTTGTACAACTAACGGGTAATTTTTTCCTGCTATCCGTATGTTTACTTTCTGAGACATGTTTATTACGTGTTTTGTAATTCTGCAATGCAAGAATCTATTTCTTTTATCATCTTATTCATCTGCAATTTCATTACTTTTTTATATTCACCGCTTCCTGAGATTGCATTGATAACTTTCAACCTTTTGTTTTGTTCTTCCAGTTCTTTATATAATTTTTCTTTTTGAATAAATTTATCTTCATTTTCAGAAAGAGATTTTTCCAGATATTCATTCTTTTCTTTCAATTCTTGGGTTTCTTTCAGCAACTCATGAATTTTAAGTTCTAATGTCTTGATTTCCTGAATAATCTCTTCCATATTTAGAACGAAAACATTTACTATTCTAACTCTACGCAAATATACAAAAATCTTTTGAAACCGATTAAAACTATTTGCTGTAAGTTTTATTCAAATTTAATGGAGAATACTATAGCCCTTGTGTTTATGGATTTTAAAGAGCCTGCCCAATAAGGGGGGGTATCATTATTATCTGCCACCAATTCGTTATTGAAGAAAAATATTCCTCTTAAAGAAGGAGTCATTTTGAATCTTTTAAAGTAAATTTCGACTCCTGCCTCCAACTGATAAGAGAAATTGTGGGTTTTCATTCTAAATATCTGGTCTTCGTTATCCTGATCTTTCTTTTCATTGCTTTGTATGTTAACAAGCCAACTTAACCCTGCCTGAATGTACGGGCGGGTGTTGTTCCATCTGTCTCCGTGGAAATTCAAGAAAAGCGGAATATCCAAATAGGTGGATTTTACATTTCTAAGTATATCCGGTTCCGTATAGCTGGGATCTATACCGTTTGAATTTTCTTCGTCTATAATTTTCTGAATATTGCGGAAAATCAAATCCCTTTGGGTGAAATGCATTGCCGGTTCCAGTCTCAGGTCAACATAATCATGCACTCTCATTCTTCCTATCAGACCAACGGTGAATCCCGCTTTGGTATCTACATTTACCAGGAATCTTTTTGATTGCTCCAGTCCGGTCTTGTCGGGATGGAGTTTTAAATCAAAATAATTTGCTCCCAAATAGTACCCCCAGGAGAATTTTTGATCATCAAAATCCGTATAATTTTGCATTACATCTCTTGACCGGAACTGTGCATTTACTCCACAATATATTAGTGATAAAAACAGTAATGTGATAATCTTCTTCATAGTAGAGAAAACGTTTTTTTTATTTATTTATTTTGTTCCTTCGTATATTGTTGTTACTCCAAAAGTTAATCTTTTAAAACTGACCTTCGTAAACCCGTTTTTTAAGATGAGTTCTTTCATCTTTTCTCCGGATGGTACTGCATCTACGGAATTAGGAAGGTATGTATAGGCTTTTGAATCCCCCGAAATCAATTTTCCGATATTGGGTAATATATTTTTAAAGTAAAACGTAAAAAACGGGGCGAATAATCCGGAAGGTTTGGAGAATTCTAAAATTAATAGTTTTCCGTCGTCTTTTAAAACTCTTCTCATTTCAGAAATTCCTTTTTCCAGATTTTCGAAATTTCTTACCCCAAAGGAAACCGTAACCACATCGAATTCGTTGTCGTGAAAAGGAAGGTTTTCGGCGTCCCCTTTTATAAGTTTTATTCTGTTCTTTAATCCTTTATTATTAATTTTCACCTGTCCGAAATCCAGCATTTTCTGAGACAGATCCAATCCTGTAATTTGGGCTTTGGTCTTTTTCGCATGTTCTATAGCCAGGTCAGCGGTTCCTGTAGCTACATCTAAAATTCGTTCGGGATTGCAGGCTGCTACTTTTTTCTCCAATTGGTTGCGCCAATAAATATCAATATTAAATGATAACAATCGGTTTAAAAAATCATAATTTTCTGAAATGTTGTCAAACATCTGCTCAACTTGTTTCTTCTTGCTTTCCGTTTCGTTATAAGGTTTTATGATATTGGGCATAATAAACATTTTAGCTCTGCATAATTTACAAAAATAGCAGTTTTATTCAAAAGTAGATTGATAAAATTCTAAAAATTGGTTTTTCCTGAATAATTTGACTCTTGATTCAATGGAATCAACCTTATTTATAATACGGGAAAAATTCTGATTGACGTTAAAATAAAAATCCTGTAATACCAGATCTTTATGTCCTTTGATCTCCCCTACATATTCTTTTCCGTCTATAATCGTCTTATGAGTTTTGTACAACGAATCTATATTTTTAATATGTCCGTAATATCTTCTAAAAGTGTAGTAAGTTGATAATGTGGGATTTATCAATCCTCTGTTTGTCTTTTTCACTGTGAAAAAAGTATCTTTTAAAATTACGTCTCCGTTTTCATAAGTTGACGACAGGGTATTTTTTCCTGAAAACACGGGAACTCCTAAGGTCTGACCCGGCGCTAATGAATAAGTTTCTCCGTTAAAAACAACTTTAATACTGTTCTCCGTAGGATTATCCAATAAAAATTCATCCTCTTTTTCAATAAAAAACTTATAGATTAAAATTGAAATCACACAAAGAGAGATTGATACCAACAAACCCCACAATGAGTTCTTATTTGACATGCTCTTAAAATTTTGAACAAAGGTAACAATATAATAGATTAATTGGTTATAATTACATAAATTTGTCGAATTCTTTTAACTGTAAAATACACCACGAATCGATATATGTTGCAAAGTATTATAATCGGGTCAGGGTCTTACCTGCCAAAAAAAATTGTGCCTAACAGCAATTTTGAAGAAGTAACTTTTTATGATGATAACAGGAACCCTATTACCAAACCAACTCCGGAAATTATTCAGAAATTTGCGGATATTACGGAAATAGCAGAAAGAAGGTACGTAGACGATCCCAATATACTGAATTCCGATCTGGCTGCCGAGGTAGGCAGGTTGGCTATAGAAGATGCCGGCATTGATAAAGAAGAACTGGATTATGTTATTGTCGCTCATAATTTTGGCGATATAGACGCTCAGGAAAGACGGGTGCGTGTCATGCCTTCCATTTCTGCGTTGACCAAATATAAGTTAGGGATAAAAAACACTCAGTGCCGTCCTTATGATATGAATTTCGGATGTCCGGGCTGGAATGAAGGAGTAATATTGGCGGATCAACTGATTAAAGCAAAAGTTGCAAAGAAAATATTAGTGGTAGGTTCCGAAACTTTGTCAAGAACCGTAGACCCCTATGACCGGAATTGTATGATTTTTGCGGATGGTGCCGCGGCGGTCGTTCTGGAAGGCAGAGAAGTTGCCGAAAAGGCGGGAATACTGAACCACTACACCAGAAGTGATAACGGTGACGAGATACACTACCTTACTACGGATGCTTCCCTGAACCCGAATTATGACGGCTCAAAAGCCAACATCCGTATGAACGGAAGGAAAATATATGAATATGCTTTGACGCATGTTCCTCCGCTTATTAAAAAAGTAATCGATGATGCGGGGTATACAATTACCGACATAAATAAAGTTTTAATTCATCAGGCAAATGCTAAAATGGATCATGCTATGTTGCAGAGAGTTTTTAAGTTATACGGTTTGGGCATAGATTCCATTCCCGAAGGAATTGCTCCCATGACCATTCAAAAACTCGGAAATTCTTCCGTTGCCACCATTCCTACTATGTATGATCTGATAGTTAAAGGAAACTTCTTGAATCAGACCTTAAAATCAGGAGATTTGGTAGTATTTGCCTCCGTAGGCGCCGGGATGAATATTAATTCTATTTTATACAAAGTGCCTTAGAAATTTAATTTATGAATCCCTTTTCTTTTATAAATTTATATTTAGCATTATTTGTTGTTTCAATAGTGGTGGAATATTATTCATACCAGACGATTAAAACCTTAGTCCGCAACAGATCAATCCGTGGGATATGGACGGGGATTTCTCTCGGATCCGTGGTGATCATATTGATCGGAGGATTAACGGTAGACCGAAACAACAAAGAGCTGGTACAATTTATGTTAGGACTTTTCATGCTTATATATACCCCTAAAGTGGTACTGGCTTTCACCCTGATTTTGGAAGATGTTTTAAGGATTATAACTTTTCTGTTCCGAAAGTTGTCTTTCATCCCATCAAAAGAAAAAAATTTTTTCCCTGAGAGAAGAAAAGCCATCAGCACTATCGGAATAGGATTAGCCAGTATTCCGTTCATATCTGTTATTGAAGGAATCGTTTGGGGAAAATTTGATTTTAAGGTACGAAATCTGTCCTTGTCATTCCCTGATTTGCCTGAAGAATTTCATGGGTATAAAATAGCGCAGATTTCAGATATACATATAGGAAGTTTTAACTGGGAAGATTACAATAAAATCGCCGAAGGCATCCGGTTGCTTAATGAACAAAATCCTGATGTATTCTTTTTTACGGGAGATTCGATAAACAATTATGCCGATGAAATGGAACCCTGGATTCCTCTTTTAAAAACGATCAAGGCCAAAGACGGGAAATATTCTATTTTAGGAAATCATGACTATGGGATATATGTTTTCGGAAAGGATGATATAACGGCTCAGGAGGAAAATATTGAAAAATTGGATCAATACCATAAGATGATTGATTGGAAATTGTTGCAGAATGAATCTGTAAAAATTGAAAAAGGAGGGAAGACCATCAATATCGTTGGGGTAAGGAATTGGGGGGAAGGCGGACATTTCCCGAAAGACGGAGACTTGGAACTAGCGTCTCAAAACATCTCTGATGGAGAATTTAATATCCTGCTTTCTCATGATCCTTCGCATTTTGACGAAAAAGTAAAAATGTTTTCCCGGAAAATACACCTTACATTATCCGGACATACTCATGGAATGCAGTTTGGAATAGAAATTCCGGGAATTATCAAATGGTCGCCGGTGAAATACCGGTATCCGAAATGGGCTGATTTATATCAGGAAAACGGAAGATACCTCTATGTAAACCGCGGATTTGGGTATCTCGGGTTTCCGGGAAGAGTAGGCATCCGACCTGAAATTACAATTATAGAACTAAAAAAAGGCTAACTTTACCTGCAAATCCAAATATATAGTTAACAATAATCCGAGTAAAAAGAGAAAGTATGCTACAATCAATGACCGGCTATGGAAAATCGGAAATCAATATGGAAAATTTGAAAATTTCCATAGAGATTAAAACGCTTAACAGTAAATCTCTGGACTTATTTACACGAATATCTCCACGATATAAAAACAGAGAACTTGAATTACGGAAAATTATCGGGGATAAAATACAAAGAGGTAAAGTTGATTTATCTGTTGCAATTGAAAATATGGGAGCAGAAAACAATTCCCGTATTAATCTGAATACAGTTAAAAATTATATATCCAATCTGGAAGAACTGCATATCGAAGGATCTCGGTTAGACTTTCTTAAAATGGCTGTAAGAATGCCCGAAGTTTTTACCTGTCAGGAAGCAGATGTAAACGACGAAGAGTGGCGGCAGGTATTGCAATGTCTTGCCTCTTCTCTGGATAAAGTAAACGAATTCAGGACTGAAGAAGGGAAATCTCTGGAAATCGTTTTGAAACAATATACCATTAATATTCTAAACTCGTTGTCCGAAATAGAAAAATTTGAAGAGGAACGGATAAGCTCTGTCCGTCAGAAGCTGGAAAAACAACTTTCCGAATTGCAGATTCAGTTCGATGAACAACGCTTTCATCAGGAATTGATCTATTATATCGAAAAATTGGATATAAATGAAGAAAAAGTACGGCTAAAACAACATTGTAAATATTTCTTTCAGGTTTTGGAAAACGATGAATGTGCAGGAAAAAAATTAGGATTCATAGCTCAGGAAATGGGAAGAGAAATAAATACCATCGGTTCCAAAGCCAACCATTCCGAAATTCAAAAATTTGTCGTTTTAATGAAAGATGAACTGGAGAAAATAAAAGAACAAACGAATAACGTTTTATAAACAGAGCATGCCGTATGCATTTGCGGTCAGCATGATAACAATGCAGGATTAAAAACGAACAGCATCAAAATAATAGAAAAAACAATAAGATTATTCATTTTGTAATTAAAAATATTTATACCTTTACAGCAAAGAGAGAATAATTAACTTAGCATGAAACACTATTTTAAGATATTATTTTCGGGTGTATTTTGTGGAGTTTTATTTTTTCCTTATGGAAATCAAATAAGGAAAAGGCGTTTTTATTCTTCTGCAAAATTTAATGAAGAAAGTGAACAGGATTTAGAAAATCTTGAAAAGGATATTTTATGCATAAAATCCGATTTTGATTCTTCCTTATCTAAATTAATTTCACGATAGATGAGCGATTCCCAATATGTTCCTCCCCAAAAAAAAACTACTAAAGGAACACAGTCTTTATCAGTGCGGCATACAGAGTCATATCAGGGACCGATTCCGAAACCCGAGGATTTGTTGAAATACGAACAGATTAGTCCGGGATTTGCCAGCAGATTAATATCTATGGCTGAAAAAGAACAAGATAACAGAATTTCTTTACAAAAGAAAAAATTAGAAGAAGATATAAAACTACAAAAAGAAGATATTTCTATTTTTAGAAGAGGACAGAACTATGCCCTGATGTCGTTAGTTTTATTAATAGCATTATGTGCCTATGGATTTTATTTAGGATACGCAAAAGAGTCGGCGATCATTTCCTGTACGGTAATAATCGGTTGTATAAGCGCTTTTTTATTTAAAAAGAATAACCTTAATAAAGATAGTTAGTTATCCGTTAAAAACGGTACATCTTTTTTATGTAGAGAAAAAACAGAACGTATTTAAGAGCCTGTTTAAATTTTATTGCGATTATATTTTATTGCTATTTTTGAGATGGATTTTTGCTTTTTATTTGAAGATTTAGCGGGCTAAATCAAGAAGAAAAAGTGAAAAAGACGCTCAAAAGAGCTTAAAAAGAATACAAAATATAATTAGAACCTAAAAATAAATATTTGAATAAAATTTAAACAGGCTCTAAACTTTTAAAATGAACGAACAGTTCATTATTCTTTGATTTATCAACCCAAAATTGCTCTTTTTTGAATCACTTTTTTAAGGTTTAGATTATTTTTTATAAAAACGAATTATGGGCTTAGTATATCACAAACCGGGGAATGACACATTTCAACTTAAAGAACTGCTTCCCGGAAAATTAAAGGAAGGAAAATTGATTATCTTTTCCGCTCCCTCCGGCGCAGGGAAAACAACCATAGTAAAATATTTACTATCGGTGATTCCTGAAATTTCTTTTTCAGTTTCCTGCACCACCCGTCCTAAAAGAGAAAATGAAATTGAAGGAAAGGACTACTATTTTCTAACGGAAGAAGAGTTTAAGACCAAAATAAAAAATCGGGAATTTATAGAATACGAAGAAGTTTATGAAGGAAGATTTTATGGAACCCTGCATTCCGAGATAGAGAGATTATGGTCTCAGGGCAGGCATGTCGTCTTTGATATAGACGTAAAAGGAGGATTAAACCTGAAAAACCAATTTAGAGACCGTGCATTAGCCGTGTTTATTGCACCTCCTTCCCTCAAAGATTTGGAAGAAAGATTAAAAAACAGGAATACGGAAAGTGAAGAAACACTGAAAATCCGTATCCAAAAGGCAGACAAAGAATTTTCCTATGCAAAGGATTTTGATGCGGTAGTTATAAACGATAACCTGGAAAAAGCAAAAACCCGGGCAGAAAATCTGGTCAGATCTTTTTTACGTTCCGAATAAAATTCCTGTCAAAGAAAAACCCCGAAGAAGAAAATGTCTCTTCGGGTGTTTCTTTCCGTAATCTCCCGCACTTATTTTGATTTGGGATTACACGCCGGAGTGAGTATAATCAATGAGAATATGAGAAATAAAGACAGGTCAGGAAAATATCTTGTGAAAAAATCAAAAAAAAACATAAAAAGTAACTATATTAGCAGATAATTATTTTTCAGGAATGCAGGAAGAAATCAGAAAATATGTTTTAGAAATACAAGGCTATTTCGGAATAACCTCCAAAACGGTAGCAAGCTATCTGGGAGTAACCTATGGAACATACCATGGGAAAAGAACAGGGCATGGAAAATTTATAAAAAGAGATTTGGAATCTTTAGTAATTAATTTGGAAAAGAAAATGGAACAATTTAATTTTAAGGGTGAAGAATTTCTTAAATCTAAAGAAAAGGGACCTTTTAAGTCTAAAAGGGAACAAAAGAGATTCATCGGAAAAAAGGTAGTAGAGATACAGGATTACTTCGGATTGTTGGGTATCGCTATGGCTAAGTATATGAATATTTCAAACATATCGTATTCAAATAAGAAAACGGGTAATGTTGATTTTTTCAACGAGAAAGATTACAAACACCTTCTTACCAACCTATATGAGAAATTTAAGAACTTTGCTTTTGACTACTACAAAAACTATCCCGGGCAAAGAAATTATATAAAAGAAGTTATAGAGATACAGGATCATTTCGGGTTAGCTTCCAGAGCTATGGCAGACTACATAGGTATAGATTATCTTTTGTATAAGAATAAAAGATGTGAAAGAACAGATTTTTTTAATTTAAATGATTATAATAGTTTGATTATAAATCTTGAAAAGAAAATTAAAGATTTTGAAGATTTCAGGGAAAATTTAAAAGGCACTTATGAAGATAAAATTAATGAAATAGGGAATTATCTTGGTCTGACAGAAAAGGCAATGATAAGAATGTACCTTGTAACTACTTACTACACGTATTTAAATAAGAAAGAGAGGAACGTTAATAAGAAAGTGGGTAACGTTAATTTTTTCAACGAAAAAGATTACGAAAAGTTAATCATCAATCTGCGTGAGAAAATAAAGAGCTTTGATTTTAAGCAAAGCGAATGAGAGTAGTATCTCATTTTAACTGTGTAAGTTAAAGGTTGTTCTGGGGAATTTTTTCGATTTTCTGTATCGAAGATTTATTTCCGGATTTATAAATTTCCTTTAATTCTTTTTGAGCGGTTTCTTTAACTTCTATTTGATACTTTCCCATAAATTTTCGGGATTTACTTTTTTACTTCTTTCTTTTTTTGTAGAAAGTATTTTTTTCACAAATTTAGAACTATATCCTTCCTCTTCCAATTGATTGACCGGGACAATAAAAAATGCTTTTCCTTTACCTCTGGTAACTAAAATTTTTTCTTTATCAGCCAATTCTGCATACATTTTGAGGTTTTTTTTGAATTCTGTTGATGTAACTGTTTTCATTTGGAATAAATTATATACAACGAATATATAAATAAATACCTAAAAAAGTATCTGTTTAAGTATTTATTTTCATTTACCAAAGATGATATTTTGATTTTTGAATTTGTGTGTTGTGGTTTCATTAAAAACTTCTGTTTTAGGTTTTTCAGACTGTATTTACAAGCACAAAAACAAAAAAACCACCTAATTTCTTAGATGGTTTTGCTCCTCCTGCTGGGCTCGAACCAGCGACCCTCTGATTAACAGTCAGATGCTCTAACCGACTGAGCTAAGGAGGAATTTTGAGTGTGCAAATCTATAAGAAATATACGTATTTTCCAAATATTTCTAATACGATTTTTCATTTTAATTCGTAATTCTCTTGTTATCAACTCTAAATAACAACGAAATTTTAGTAATTTCCGATTAATTATACAAGTATACAAGGTAGAAAAGATGATTAGTATAATATAAAATAGTACTTTTGCTTTTATTTAAAATTGAAAAACATTATGGATATTACTATAATACTGTCTTTTATATCGATATTATTAGTCATAACAGGGGGATTTGCCTATATGCTCAATCGTTTTTTTCAGTCCGAAAGAGAAAGAAGAAGTTTCGAATTGCGATTAAAATATTCTGAAAATGTTCTGCCCAACAAACTTCAGGCTTACGAAAGAATGACCTTATTTTTAGAGAGAATCAGACCTTCCTCTCTCATACGAAGAATACCGTATGCCGAAGACGTAAAAACATACGAATATACTTTGATTGATGCCATACAAACCGAATTTGAACACAATCTTGCCCAGCAGGTCTACATCAATCCTGAAACATGGAGTGTTATCCTTTCCGCAAAGAATGCGATTCAGTTATTGATAAAAGAAAGTGTTGGATCCATTGGCGAAACCGCTTCGGTGAAGGAGTTACAGGGAGAGATCATCAGGCAGTCCATGAATAATATTTTGCCGCTTTCAACAGCTTTGTTATACCTGCAAAGGGATATTCAGGGGAGAGTTTAATTAAATCCACCTATATGAAAATAAAATCATTAGCGGAAAACGAACGCCCCAGAGAAAAACTCCTGACCCATGGGAAACAATCTTTATCAGATGCCGAACTTCTTGCCATTATTTTAGGCAGCGGCTCAAAGACTGAGAGCAGCATTCATTTAGCTCAAAGAATTTTATTTTCTGTCAATTACAACTGGAATGAATTAGCCAAACTATCCATCCACGATTTATGTAAGTTCAATGGCATAGGAAAGGTAAAAGCAATAGAGATCATTGCCTCTTTGGAAATAGGAAGAAGAAAGTCTTTACAGGAAGCGTTGAAAAAGGAAAAGATCACTTCTTCTCAGGATGCTTTTAATATATTGCAGCCTATTATCGGAGATCACACCATTGAGGAATTCTGGGTTATTTTCCTCAGCCGGTCTAATCAGGTTTTGGGTAAAGAAAAAATTTCTCAGGGAGGCATCACCGGAACTACCGTTGATTTCAGGATAATTTTCAAGCACGCACTGGAGTTTAATGCGGTTTCTTTGATTATTTCTCACAATCATCCTTCCGGAAACGTTAAGCCCAGTAATTCGGATATTCAAATCACCCATGAGATTAAGGCTGCCGGAAAAATACTTAACATCAGTCTTATGGATCATTTGATTGTTACGCAAACTTCGTATTATAGTTTTGCCGATGAAGGAACTTTATAATTTTCACAAAAAAATATCCCCGAAATGATTCTGATTTATGTTCCTGAAATTACCGAAAGAGTAGAATATGTTTTTTCTTTTGTTTTTGAACATATTCTTGGAATTCCCATTCGGTTTACGGATTCCGTTTCGTTTTTCACAGAACAAAAAACACCTAAAATATCGTATTCAGATCAGAGTATTGAAAATGAACCGCATTTCGTTTCCTGTAAGTTGTTATTTGAAAATGACATCCGAAAACAACATACGGATGATTGGATGCAAGATCCTTTTTCCGTCAGCTTTTACTTACTTTCCGGATACGAAGAATATCTACCTTTTGAAAAGGATTTTCATGGCAGGTTCTCCTATAATTCTTCTTCCCTGAAAGAAAAAATAGATATGACCATTCCTTGGATAGATTATTTCGCTTTCGATGTATTCAATACGTTAAAAAAGCATTATCCGGAATTGGAAAAAAAAGAACGAAAATTCAGATTTATAAATACTCTGGATATAGATCATGCCTGGTTGTATAAAAATAAAACAGGGACTAAGAACATAAGGTCTTTGGGGAAAAAGCTGCTACATTTTGAATGGAAAGAGATCTTCAACCAGATATGTGTTCTATTGAACACTAAACCGGATCCTTATTCCATTTACTCTTATATTGAACATTTGCAGCTTGCCACTGTTTATTTCATTTCCTGTGGACGGGGGAAAAATAAATGGGATACCAATCACTCTCCGAAAGATCGTAATTACCGAAAACTTATTCTGGAACTAGACAAAAATCCCTTAAATACCTTAGGCTTACATCCCAGCTATAATTCAAATGCCCGATGGGATATTTTAGAAGAAGAAAAAAGAGAATTGGAAGAACTGCTAAACAAAAAAATTATCCGTTCGCGGCAACATTTCATTAAGTTAAAACTTCCGAAAACGTATACTAACCTGATTAACTCAGGCATTCAAAAAGATTTTTCCATGGGATTTCAGGATCATACAGGATTTAGAGCAGGAACCTGCACCCCTTTTTATTGGTTTGATTTGTCTGAAAACAAAATCTCCCGTTTGAAAGTCTATCCTTTTTGTGTGATGGATGTAACGCTTAAAAATTACATGAAATTATCCGTGGAGGAAGCTAAGGATAAAATAACAGATTTAGTGAGAACCGTAAAGAAAGTTCAGGGCACTTTCATTTCCATATTTCACAACGACAGTATCTCGGATCATGGGGAATGGAAAGGCTGGAGACAAGTATACGAAAGGTTAATTGAAGAATCAAAATGATTAAAAAATACTCTCATACTCATATAGACAAAGAGAAATATACGTATTGTCTTCAACAAAGCATAAATTACAGGATCTATGCCGAATTATGGTATCTGGATATTGTTTCTCCTGAGGGGTATGATGTTTTGGTTCTGAACGATTATCAGGCTGTAATGCCGATTCCTTACCGGAAGAAACTGGGTTTGAAATTTGTATCTCAGCCTGTTTTTTGCCAGCAATTGGGAATTTTTTACAAAGAGAAAATTTCCACGGAGAATTTTAATTTATTTTTTTCGTCCTTAAAAAAATACCGGGTCAGGGCATATTGCTTTAATGAAGAAAACACCGGGTTTTTCCCACCGGAACAGAGAAGGAGGAACAATCAAATTTTGTATCTGAACCTGCCGTATGATAAAATTTTTAAAAATTTTAATTCTAACAGAAAAAGGGAAATTAAAAAAATTTCAGATGAAACTTTATCCATAGAAAAACAAATTTCGTTTAACGAGATAGATCGGCTTTTTAAAGATCAGGATTTTTATGCTCAGCATCAGAGTGATAAAATTCAACAAATACTAAATAAAAACCACGAAAAAAAAGTAATCGAACAAGTGTCTCTGATAAAAGAAAATAAAATTATAGCACATATTACTTTTTTAGTCTCCAAGGACAGGCTCATAAGCATCCTGCCCCTGAGAGATAAAAGTTTCGGGATGAAAGGGAGCATAAGTTATTTGCTGAATCATATCATAAATGAATATTCAGATTCCGGTAAAATAGTGGATTTCGAAGGTTCCATGCTCCCCGGGGTGGCCGACTTCAACAGAAGCTTCGGAGCCGTTACTAAAAATTATGTCGAATACAAGAACTTTAAATGGATTGAATTGTTAAAACAAAGTATCGTAACGATCAAAGCTGTTATGAAGATCCGTTAAAATATATTCTTTCCGTTTTGATTTAGTAATCCGGCTCTTTTTAATAAAGCCTCCGGCTGAGGTTTTCTTCCTCTGAAAGCTATGTACAATTCCATAGGATCTTCCGTTCCCCCCTTACTTAGCAAAGTCTCAAACTTTCCGGCTGTTTCGTTATTGAATATTCCGGTATCCCTGAAAAAATCAAAGGCGTCCGCATCCAAAACTTCCGCCCATTTATAGGAATAATATCCTGCGGCATATCCTCCCTGAAAAATATGAGAAAATGAAGTGCTGATACAGGTCTTATCTACATGAGGATACAGTTGTGTTTTTTTAATTTGTTCCTTTTCAAAATTTTCAACAGAATCCTCAGATTTGAATTCATTAGTATGATAAGCCATATCCAACAATCCCAATCCTATCTGACGAAGTGTCTGGTATCCCTGCATAAAATTAGAAGAAGCTACAATTTTACTGATTTTCTCTTCTTCCAGAATTTCTCCGGTTTCGTAATGCTTTGCAAAGGTTTTCAGGAATTCCTTTTCATATACATAATTTTCCATAAACTGAGAAGGAAGTTCCACAAAGTCCCAATACACATTGGTTCCCGACAAAGATTCAAAGGCAGTATCTGCTAAAATACCATGCAGCGCATGCCCGAATTCATGAAATAATGTAGTTACTTCACTAAAGGTAAGCAGCGAAGGAATCTCCCCGTTAGGTCTGGAAAAATTGCATACGATGGATATATGAGGTCTTATATTTTCATTTAATGTCTTGTATTGCCCTTTGTATGAAGTCATCCATGCTCCGGCTCTCTTTCCTTCCCTCGGATGAAAATCGGTATAGAGCAAGGCTTGATGCCTTTCTTTACTATTCAGTACTTCGTAAACGGTAACTTCCGGATGATATTTCTGAATGTCCGTTCTTTCGGTGAAGGACAGTCCGTAAAGTTTATTTGCTGCATCAAATGCCGCATTCAGAACCTGATTCAAAGGAAAGTACGGCTTTAATTCTTCTTCGGAAAAGGAAAATTTTTCTTCCCGTAATTTCTCAGCATAGTAAGCATGGTCGTAAGGTTGTATTTCCGTTATACCCTCTTTCGCCGCTAGCTTTTCCAACTCTTTCACCTCCTTTTCGGCAAATGGCTTTGCTTTTTCCAGCAGATCCAGAAGAAAATCGAAAACAAGTTTGGGAGCATACGCCATTCTTTCTTGCAGGATCAAATCCGCATAGTTTTGAAAACCTAACAGCTCTGCCTTTTCCTTCCGCAATTCCACTATTCTGTGGATGATCGCCTCATTGTTAAATTCATTTTCCTTAAATGCCTTTTGCATGGAAGCTGTATAAATTTCTTTGCGCAGCTCCCTGTTTTTGGCATATTTCAGAAAAGGAACATAGCTGGGAAACTGCAAAGTAAACACCCATCCTTCCAAATTTCTTTTTTCCGCTTCTTTTCGAGCCATTTCCCTTATGGATTCGGGAATACCTTCCAGATCTTTTTCATGGGAGACAGGTAGAAAATAATCATTGGTTTCTTTCAGTACGTTTTGTCCGAATTTCACGGAAAGTATAGCCAATTCATTAGATATTTCCCGCAGTCTTTGTTTGCCTTTTTCTGAAAGCAGCGCTCCGTTCTTTGAAAAATCCTTGTAAGTTTTATCCAACAACCGGACTTCTTCCTGACTTAATTTTGATTTCAGGGTGGTGTCATATACTATTTTTATTTTTTCAAAAAGTTTTTCATTGAAAATAATATCATTTGCATATTCTGCCAGCATAGGAGATATTTCCTGAGCTAAATTCTGAAGATAGTCATTGGTTTCCGCCGAATTCAAATTAAAAAAGACGGAAGAGATAATATTTAATTTTTTTCCTGCCGCTTCCAACGCTACGATCGTATTCACAAAGTTGGGAGGATCCGTACTGTCCACTATTTGTTTTATTTCTTGTTTAGCTTCTTTTATAGCCTCTTCTATAGCCGGTTTAAAATCTTCCTGTTTGATATTTTCAAAAGGGATACTCCGAAAAGGAGTATCAAATTTTTTTAGTAGATTATTATTTTTGTTGTTCATCATTTTTTAAAGATAGATAGTATAACTTAAACCCAGTAAGCAATAATTATTCCATTTACATAAAGTTTAAATTCATACGAATGTATTTATATCCAAAGTTTCCCCTATAGGCAGAAAGGTCAGATGTTTTTCTTCTGCCAGAAACATTTGTTTTGCTTTCTCCCGGTTCACCTTTATGGAGGGGAAAGTGTCATAATGGGAAGCTATTGCATTTCGGGTACCCACAAATTTTGCCGCGACCACCGCGTCATGGACTCCCATGGTGTAAGTATTCCCTATGGGCAGTATGGCAACATTGATATATCCGTATACATAAGGCAGCAATTTCATATCCGTAGTTAGAGCCGTATCTCCGGCAAAATAAATTACTTTTCCGTCCATTTTCATTAAAAAGCCACAGGCTAATCCGCCATAAGTGCCATCGGGAAAAGAAGAGCTATGCACTGCCGAAACCATTTTAATCTTTCCGAAATCGAACCTTTCAACTCCTCCTATGTTCATAGGGATAACCCTATACCCCCGCTTTTCATAATAAGAAGCAATTTCTGCATTTGCCAGAATGGGTGCGCCGTTATTTTCAACCAGAGTTTCCACATCCAGAATGTGATCATAATGAGCATGAGTCAAAAAAATATAGTCCGTTTTTATTTCACGGACATTTATATCCTTTGCCAACTCATTCCCGGAAATAAAAGGGTCTGTTATAATTGTAGAAGATGCTGTTTTGAAGCTGAAACATGCATGCCCGTAATATGTTATTTCCATATAGTTTTTTATTATTGTAATTTAAATTGTGTTTATTCTTTCCCAAATATACTGAAAAATAATTACCTTTGTAAAAATTTAAGCAAAATAATTTTATGAGACGAAATATTTTAACGTTATTTTTATTAGTTATTTCAATGACATCTTTCGCCCAGGTAAAGTTTGGAGCTAAAGCAGGAATGGCTTTCGGATACAATGGAAGCCTCAGGCAGACAGTAGCCGATATAAAGGAAAGCAATGCCCGAGACAACATAGGATGGCATGCGGGTTTTTTCGGACGAATTACGATCATAAACTGGTTTATTCAGCCGGAAATTTATTTTTCTTCCATGAAATCCAGTTTTGAGTCTTCGGAAGGTAGTTTTACCGCCCATTCCAACCGGATAGATGTGCCTGTGCTGGGGGGGATCAGTTTTCTGGGAGTAGGCAGAGTGTATGCCGGACCCGTATTTTCCACCTCTTTAAATGAAGGTATTTCCCTGAAAGAAATCCGGAAAACCGAAACCGATAAATTTGCTATTGCAGGACAACTGGGAGCAGGAGTGGATATTTTTTCCCTGACTCTTGATGTTCGGTACGAATTCGGAATTAATGAAAATCAAACCCGTTTTATTAATAAGCATACCGATACGGAATTTGAATTGACAAAAAGATCAAATTCCTTGGTAGCAAGTGTTGGATATAAATTTTAAGGGCTGAAGATCAAACTCTTGAACTCATATTTCTGATTCCATAATGATAAAATTAAAATTATCATGAAGAGGCTGTCTTTCGTAATTTCAGTGTTGTTGCCGGTATTGGTAATTTTTTCCTGCCGGGATGATTACAATTACGATTCTGCTTCCAAACCTCTCCGGTTTTCTAAAGACACGGTCATGCTTGATACCGTATTTTCCACCATACGTTCGGAGACTTATGCCCTAAAAGTATACAATCAGCAGGACAAAGACGTAAATATTCCCGAAATTTACCTTGAAAAAGGCGGTGCTTCTCCATTTAAGATCAATGTGGACGGAATTCCGGGAGGAAGTTCAAACAATAATCATTTCCGAAATATCCCTATACGTGCCGGAGACAGCCTGTATATTTTCATAGAAATTGCCCCTCAGGCAATTTCCACCCCTGAAGCCTTAGCCGATGAAGATTTGATCTTCAACATTGTAGGACATACCCAAAAAGTAAAGCTTCTTTCTTTGATAGAAGATGCCGATCTCTATTTTTCCACTACCGGAACAAAAGAGATTTCTTCCGATTTACTATGGGACAATACTAAGTCAAAAGTGATTTACGGCAACCTGAAATTTATCAACGGGGCAAAATTAACCATAGAAGAAGGAACTAAAGTATATTTTCATAAAAATGCCGCTCTGACCATCGGCGAAGGCGGGCAGCTCCACATTAACGGCTCTCTGAACAAAGAGGTGCTATTACGGGGAGACCGGCACGCTGCCCGATACGATTCTCTTCCGGGTGGATGGGATCAGATCTGTCTGGCTTCCGGTGCTCTTGCCGACATAAATTATGCGATTATCAAAGGGGGAAACAATGCTTTCCATCTGGACACGGAAGCTCAGCTTACGGTTTCCAATACAAAGATCTTTAATTTTCTCTATTCCGGGATCCATTCCGTAGGAGGAAAGGTAACCGGGAAAAATCTGGCGGTAAATAACTGCGGAACTGCCGATCTCTATCTGGAATATGGCGGAACGTATGATTTCACCCATTGTTCCTTTGCCAATTACTGGGATTTAAATGCAGGCGCAGGATATTCCGCTTATCTGTCCAATGCCCGCCAAACTTCGGAAGGGGAAGCTTATAATGCCCTGAATGCCACCTTTAAAAATTGTATCTTTTGGACAAAAAATTATACCAGTATTTATCTGGACGATCATAAAGAATCCTCTTTCCTCTATACTTTTGACACGAACCTTATTAGAAACAGTGTCAACGAAATAAACATCAATGGAAATCCTAACTTTATTGCTGCTTTGCTTAATGAAGACCCTCTTTTCTATAAAACCGGATATTCCAATACGCTGTTAAGCTTAAAAACAGAATCTCCTGCTTTCGGTAAGGCAGATCTTACCTATGCCAATCAGGTTCCGAAGGATATTAAGGGCATATCAAGAACCCCGTCCCCGGCTTTAGGAGCTTATCAAAATTAGAGCCTGTTTAAATTTTATTGCGATTATTTTTTATTGCTATTTTAGAGATGGATTTTTTGCTTTTTATTTGAAGATTTAGCGAGCTAAATCAAGAAGAAAAAGTGAAAAAGACGCTCAAAAGAGCTTAAAAAGAATGCAAAATATAATTAGAACCTAAAAATAAATATTTGAATAAAATTTAAACAGGCTCTAAGTTTAATGTAAAATAAAAAATTAAATATATGAAAAAGCGGTTTTTTAAAATAGGGCTTAAAATAGGGCTTTTTGCGCTTTGGATATTGGTGGTAATAGCGGGATTGGGTACTGTTGTCAGGTTGTTGTGGAATTGGCTTATGCCGGATATATTCGGACTTGCAGTCATTAATTTCTGGCAGGCTTTGGGGTTGCTCGTTCTCTTCCGTTTGTTATTTGGTAGTTTCGGTCATAAACCGGGAAGGCATGCCCGCCACAATCTTATTCGTGATAAATGGTTGAAAATGACATCTGAAGAACGCGAAGAATTCATCAATAAAAAAAGACATTGGTTTTTTCGTAAGCACCCATTTGGCAGACATGATTGTTGCGGTAAAGGAGACTTTGACCCGGAGGTAGATAATGTGCCAGAAAAGGAAAATGAGTAAACCTGACGAAAAGCAAAATGCGGAAAAGTTTATTGTAGAATATCAATCGCGTCTGAAAACTTTTATCCGGAAACGGGTCGCAAATAAGGAAGAAGCGGAAGATATTCTACAAGATGTATTTTATCAATTGGTGAAAACCATAGAAACTACCGAAGACCCGATTGAGCATATAGGGGCATGGTTGTACCGCGTGGCGCGAAATATGATCATCAATGCCGGCATCAGGAGAAAGGAAAAAGAATGGCCGGTTTACCGGAAGAACGAAAATGACGATATAATGAGAGATTTCTCAGAAATTTTATTTCATGACAAAGCCACAACTTCCTCGCCCGAAACAGAATATCTGAGGTCGCTCGTTTGGATTGAACTGGAAAATGCACTTTCGGAATTACCGCCGAAACAACGGGAGATATTCGAACTTACGGAATTGAACGGAATTTCTGTAAAAGAAATAGCTGAAACAACAGGAATTTCGGTCAATACTCTGCTGTCTCGAAAACATTATGCCATTCTACACTTGCGATCCCGGCTGAAAGAATTGTATATCGAAATTCTAAAAATCTGATTTTCCTGTCCTATAACTGTCCGAATTCAATCGTTCTTTTCCCTGTTTATCTCCCTTTACTTCGTTTTGTTTTCAGTGTAATACTGAAAAAAATACGGGATGGTTTCTATACCTTTATAAAAATTAAATAAACCGTAATGTTCATTAGGTGAGTGGATGGCATCCGAATCTAACCCAAATCCTATCAATACGGATTTTGCATTCAGAATGTCTTCAAATAAAGAGACTATAGGTATGCTTCCTCCGGTGCGGTATGGCAGAGTTTCTTTTCCAAAAGTTTTTTCCATGGCTTTTTTTGCGGCAATATATCCCGGATCGGAAGAGGGCAATACATATGCTTTTCCTCCATGAAAAGGAGTAACCGTAACTTTTACACTTTTGGGGGCTATGGATAAGAAATGTTCTGTAAACAATCGGGTAATTTCCTGAGGATCCTGATTGGGAACCAGCCGCATGGAAATTTTGGCATGGGCTTTTGAAGGAATTACTGTTTTTGCTCCCTCTCCGGTATATCCTCCCCAGATTCCGTTCGCATCCAAAGTAGGACGGATGGAAGTTCTCTCCAACGAGTTATATCCTTTTTCTCCTTCGGTTCCTTTCAGTCCTATTGAGTTTTTAAAAATATCTTCATTGAAAGGAAGTTTATTTATTTCTCCCCGATCTTCCGGCGACAGTTCTTCTACTTTATCATAAAATCCTTTAATGGTGATTCTTCCGTTTTCATCGATCAGAGAAGCTATCATGTTTGATAAAATATTGATCGGATTAGGAACCGCCCCTCCGTATAACCCTGAGTGCATATCCCTATTAGCTCCTTCCACAGTTACTTCTACATAGCTCAATCCTCTCAATCCGGTAGTTACCGTAGGTACCTGATTGGAGAAAATATGGGTGTCCGAGATTAAAACCACGTCACAAGACAGCTTATCTTTGTTTTTTCGTAAAAATTCTTCCAGATTCACAGATCCTATTTCTTCTTCTCCTTCTATAATAACTTTCACATTGCAAGGAAGAGAATCTGTTTTTATCAGCGATTCTAATGCTTTCACATGCATAAAAAACTGCCCTTTATCGTCCGCTGATCCCCGGGAAAAAATAGCCCCGTCAGGATGAAGTTCGGTTTTCTTGATAATGGGTTCAAAAGGTTCGCTTTCCCATAACTCCAAAGGATCTGCCGGTTGCACATCGTAATGGCCGTATACCAGAATTGTAGGCAGGGATGAATCTATTATTTTTTCTCCGTATACTACAGGATTTCCCTGGGTTTCACATATTTCCACGCCATCTAATCCCGATTTTTTAAAATTCTCAGCTATGCTTTCCGCACAATGTACTATTTCTTGTGAATATGAAGAGTCGGCACTTATGGAAGGTATTCTGAGAAGTTCAAAAAGTTCATCTAAAAAACGTTGTTTATTAGCCTCCTGAAATTGATGTGCTTTAACCATTTTATATGTGTTTTTGAATTATTTTACCTTTAAAGAACAAAGGTATAAAATTAATACCCTGTTTTTACTACTTATTTTCATATCCGGTTTATTTTTTTTGAAGTAAGAGCCTGTTTAAAAATTATTGCGATTATTTTTTATTGCTATTTTTGAGATGGATTTTTTGCTTTTTATTTGAAGATTTAGCGGGCTAAATCAAGAAGAAAAAGAGAAAAAGACGCTCAAAAGAGCTTAAAAAGA
>JAISMV010000132.1 GCA_031276535.1 Flavobacteriaceae bacterium | reverse complement strand
CAAAATTAATTAAAGAAATTTTAGACATTGATGAAAATGCCAAAAATACACTACTTCAATTACAAAATAAATACCCAATTGTACTAACCAGAGATATTGGAAAAGCGAAGAAGTGGCTTAAAGAGAAAGCAAGAGGTAGTGAAAGATATGGTATTGTTGTCTCTTCACAAGCATATCGTTTAAAACCTTTGGCAATAGATGTCAAAACACCAATCAATTACGTTAATTGGTTCTTGGACGGCAAAGACGATATTCGTTCGTCTTATTTTTTAGAAGATGTTGCAACAGAATTTCAGGTGCAAGGATTAGAACTAGATTGGGTTTGCGTAACGTGGGACGGTGACTTACGGTTCACAAAAGATGGTTGGAAAACATTTTCTTTTGTTGGAAATAAATGGCAGAATATTCACAAAAATGTCCGAAAAAAATACTTAATTAATGCCTACAGAGTTTTACTTACAAGAGCAAGGCAAGGAATGGTAATTGTTATTCCAGAAGGAAATAAAGAAGACCACACAAGGCAACCAGAATTTTATAATTGTACCTTCAACTACTTAAAAGGTATTGGATTTGACGTTTTATAATCCTTAGATAGATTTTAACTCCGCCAGAATAATTAGACTAATTAGCTCTAAATCATATAATTTTGATTTAAACAGCTTAAAATAAAAATTTTCAAAATCACATAATTTACGTAATCCTTTCAAAATTAATTTGTAACTTGCTTCCAAGTTGCTCATTTATTTACTTGGCAACCAGAAAACATATGGGGTTTAGCCAATTGAGTAACTTTTTTATAATGCACAACGGGGTAATAATAAATGCCGTTCGGTATAACTTAATTTAATAATTTTTTTTCTAAATTTGATGTCGACATACATCATAATTAAATTTGGACAATTGCCCAACACTTAAAATGGAAAATTTTAGAAATAAATTAATAATCAAAAATGTTGGCCCTATAAAAGACATAACATTGTACGTCAATAAGGTGAATGTGTTTATGGGACCTCAATGTAGTGGAAAGAGTACGATTGCAAAAATAATAAGTTACTGTACTTGGGTAGAAAAAGACGTGGCTACCAGCCAATCCCTTGAAAAGTATAAGAAGGATAAATACTATTTTAGGAATCTCTTAGAATCTTTTCATAAAATGAGAGGATATATAAATAAAGATAGCATAATTGAATTTGAAAGCAACATTATAAAATTAAAATATACCGAAGAAAAATTTACGATTGAATGGAAGAATAGATATGACTATAAAAGAAATAAAATATCGTATATTCCGGCAGAAAGAAATATAGCTGCTCTTACAGGTGTTGAAAAATTAGAATTGCCTCATAACAATATACGAAGTTTTTTGTTTGATTGGTATGATGCACGCAAAACATACCCAAATGATAGGAATTTATCAATTTTAAATTTAGGTCTTCAATATTACTCTGAAGAAAATGGAGAGGATCATGTGAGGTTTATTAATAATGGAGACAGCTATGATATTTTATTATCAAATGCATCTAGTGGATTGCAATCTATCACCCCTATTGTTCTGCTGATAGATTACCTTACAAGTACTGTTTATTCTCAAAATGAAAATGAATCTTATAATGATACCGAAAAAAAAAGAAAAATACTAGAAGAACTATTAATAGAGATAATAGTGAAACCTAGTGGATTATCTACATTTACTAATTTTAGTGAAATGAACCCTGTTTTTACGGAAATAGATGAGGCTATTAGAAGAAAAGATCCAGAAATGCTAAAACGCCTTAATGAATATAATCGAGTTGTGTATGGTTTATTTAAAACACATAATACCCATCTAATTATAGAAGAACCCGAACAAAATCTTTTTCCTGAAACACAGAGAGATCTAGTCTATTATTTATTAGAAAAGTGCAATAATACGAGGCAAGATTGTATGACTCTTACTACTCATAGCCCATATATACTTTATGCTCTTAATAATTGCATTATGGCAGGGTTAGTATACGATAAAATGGACGAAAAAGATAAGCAGAAATTAACATGTAGAAAGTCTATTATCTCTCCTCAAAAAATATCAATTTATGAAATAGAAGAGGGAGCTCTTAAAAACATTCAAGATAAGGAAGGGTCAATTGGTGAGAATTATTTTGACGAACAAATGAAAAAATTAATGGATGATTATTATCTTATGCTAAACTATTATGAATAATGATAAGTTCGGCAATACATAAATTATTCCCTAATCATAAATATGCTTCCATTGCAAAGCAAACTATCTATATTGTAGATTATACGGAGAAGGAGAAGGAATTACTTCCTGAGAAAGAGAAGAAAGGTGTTGAAATATGTTCTACAAAACCGAAGAATATTAAATGTTTTTGTTTATCTAATCCCGATAGTTTATCAGTAGAGTATGCTATTTTTGATAAAAACAGTTTTCCAACTTATTCTACAGGGGAAGCAAGATCTCATTGTGAATGTATTATTTTCCCTAGTAGAACGACAAAGGAAGATTCTTGGGTATTATTTTTAGAATTAAAGTATCCTCAATCACAGGAAAAAAACGGAAGACATTTAAAAAAGGCAGTATATCAGCTATATAGAACTCAATATTATTATTTTTCAACAGGAAGTTATAGCAGAATAACTAAATATTTGATAGCTTCTATACCATCACAAGATGCCCCGTTTCTTATTCCAAAGAGAAACCCGTTTTTTCATTTTCATTTAACACCGGAAAAATTGAAAAAATTGAAAGAAAAACGTAACATTATAATTAGATTTCAAAATTCAGCAATTATAGAGGATGAAACTAAAATAAACGTTGGTGACTAAAGTAAAGTAAGCCTTTAATTATTTTAAGTAAAATCATATTTATAACCGCCAAACTTTATAAACCATGAAAAAACTAATTACCCAAAAAAGATACAAATTATTCATCTTCACTACCTTACAAACAAAACGAAAGTGATTTAGATGAATGGAATGTAACGTATAAGAGATAATAAAACAAGAGGCTATCCCAAAAGATCAGCCCTTTTTAGTACGAATAATTTAAATTCCGTTTTCATCTTCAGGGTCACCATACCAACTGCTGTATTTTATATAATTATTCGCAATTCTTTGGATTTCCCCTTCCTGAAGTTCCTGAGATACTTCGCCTATTTTTCTTGCGGGTACTCCCGCCCACAATTCTCCGGATTTCACGTGCTTACCTTGTGTCACTACAGCTCCTGCGGCAATGATGGCATTGCTTTCCACCACTACATTATCCATAACGATAGCTCCCATCCCGATCAAAACATTATCATGAATGGTACAGCCGTGCACAATGGCATTATGCCCGATGGAAACATTATTCCCGATAGACGTCGGATATTTTTGATAGGTGCAATGTATCATGGCATTATCCTGTATATTCACCTTGTTCCCGATCTTAATGAAGTTGACATCGCCGCGGATTACCGTATTGAACCATACGGAACACTGATCGCCCATAGTTACATCTCCCACGATTACACAAGTTTCCGTTAAAAAACAATTTTTTCCCAGTACAGGAGACTTTCCCAATAGTTTTTTTATTAAAGCCATATAGATTAATATTATAAGAATGATTTTTAAGAGTTTCGCAAGTTATGTATTTTTGTTGAATATAGAACTATTATGGACATAAAGATAGAAAATACCGCTAACCACAACATACTGAAATTTGTAGCTCCAAGAACGCTGGTTGAAGGAAGTTATGAAATCTCAACTTTACAACAGGCAAAAAACATACCTTTGGCTCAGGAACTGTTGAATCTCCCGTTTGTTACAAATATATTTATTACAGCTAATTTTATTGCCGTTCAAAAAAATGATCAGGTGGAATGGGATATGGTTGCAGAAGAAATGAAAGAATTAATAGCCGATGAGCTACTGGCTAATCCTTCCGTTGTTTTACAACCCCAAAAAGCGCCTGTAACCGTGTATGTGGAAATGACTCCCAACAATACCGTGATGAAGTTCGTTGCCAACAAAATATTAGTGGAAGGAATCATTGAATTAAAAAGTGTGGAAGAAACGGGAGAAGTTCCGTTAGCTCAGTATTTATTTGGATTTCCTTACGTAAAAGAAGTGTTTATCTCCGATAATTTTGTTTCCGTGACCAAAACACCCGAGGCTAAATGGGAAGACATCTCTATGGAAATTCGATATAATTTGTCGGAATATTTACGGGAAGGAAAAGAAATCAGTACGATAAAAAATTTCTCAACATATAATCCGGCAAAGCCCTCTGACCGGGAATTTACTGATACAGAAAAAAGGATAAAGACTATTTTGGATGAATATGTACTTCCTGCCGTATCAGGAGACGGAGGAAACATAGACCTGATCTCTTTTGATGAAGAAACAAAAACCGCAAAGATGATCTTACAGGGAGCATGCAGCGGGTGTCCGTCATCTGTCCTTACGTTAAAAGACGGAATAGAAAGATTATTGAAAGAAATGATGCCGAATGAGATAGAATCCGTGGAAGCGATAAACGGATAACGATTCCTGATCCTTTAAAAGCTTCTCGGCGATAAAGGCGTGATATTTTTTCCGGTCGTTATAGGGATAGACAAGTCTTCACCGGATATACCATTAATCAGAAATCAATTTCTTATTCAGATCTTCAACATAAGATTTAAACAGCTTATCTGTTTCAAATAGGTTATCAACCGTTTTACAAGCATGCAAAACAGTAGCATGGTCTCTTTTTCCTATTTGATTTCCAATGGAAGAAAGGGAAGCGGTGGTATATTTTTTTGCAAAGTACATGGCTAACTGCCGGGCTTGTACAATGTCTCTTTTTCTTGTTTTTGATTGTAAAGTATCCAGCGAAAGTTTAAAATAATCGCATATCAACTTTTGTATATAATCTATGGTTATGTCTTTCTTAGAGTTGGTAATTAGGTTGGAAAGGGTTTTTTCCACTAATTCCAGCGTGATTTCCTTTTTGTTGAAAGTTGCCTGAGCAATAATGGAATTAAGAGATCCTTCCAGTTCCCGGATATTGGTCTTTATGTTTTTTGCAATATAATCCAACACCTCTTCGGATAGTTTCATCCCGTCAAATTCCATCTTCTGTCGCAGGATAGATAACCGGGTAGCATAATCCGGAGATTGGATCTCGGTAGAAAGTCCCCATTTAAAACGGGAGATTAACCGCTGTTCAACATCCTGAATATCGACGGGAGATTTATCGGAAGTTAAAATGATCTGTTTCCCACTTTGATGTAAATGATTGAATATGTGAAAAAACACTTCCTGAGTTCCTTTCTTTCCGGAAATAAAATGAATATCATCCACAACCAACGTATCAATCATCTGATAAAAATGAATAAAATCGTTTCTGTTGTTGGATTTGGTGGCTTCCTGAAATTGTTGGCAAAATTTTTCCGTGGAGACATATAATACGGTCTTTTCCGGTTGGATCCTTTTCACTTCCAGACCTATGGCATGAGCTAAATGGGTTTTTCCCAATCCCACGCTGCTATAGATGAATAAAGGATTGAAAGACGTCCCTCCGGGACGCTTGGCTATTTGTTTTCCGGCAGAACGGGCCAATCGGTTGGAATCCCCTTCAATGAAATTATCGAAAGTATAATTCGTATTAAGCTGGCTGTCTATTTTTAATTTTTGCAGCCCCGGAATAATAAAAGGGTTCTTTACTCCCCGTTCCATATAAAGAGGCGCATCTACTTCCTGAACTTTTATTTGGGCTTTTTGAGAACTGGAAATATTAACCGTGTAAGGGGGAGCATCGGTCTGCTGGCTTTTCTCCATCATTATGGAATAAACCAGCTTGGCTTCTTTCCCCAAGGTTTTTATCAAAGCGCTTTTTATAATCTTAATGTAATTTTCCTCAAGATATTCGTAATAAAACTTACTGGGAACCTGAATAGTCAGCACCTTATCCTGCAACTTTACAGCCTTAATAGGTTGAAACCATGTCAAATACGATTTCTCAGAGATATTATCCCTGATGTATTGAAGACAAGCCTTCCATATTGAAATCGCAGTTTCTGACATTTTTTGTAAATTTGACTAGGTAAATTACGGTGAAAAATTAAGCTTCTTTTGCATGACAAAATTGTTAATTATTTTTAGAAAAAAAAAGTTAAATACCTATTGCATATTTAGAAATTTATTAGTAAGTAAAAAAGGAATTTTTTGACATGATTGAAGTAACGACCAAAGTAAGAGTAAGATATAGCGAAACCGACCAAATGGGGTATGTTTATTATGGAAATTATCCCCAATATTTTGAGGTGGGAAGGGTGGAACTTTTCCGACATATCGGCATGTCCTACAAAGAGATAGAAGATTCAGGAATCCTGCTTCCGGTCTCAGATCTGGCGGTGAAATATGTGAGTCCGGCACGATATGACGACGAATTATCCATAACAACTTTTGTGAAAAAATTACCCGAAGGAGCTAGAATTTTTTTTGAGTATGAGATAAAAAATCACGAAAAAAAATTAGTGACAACAGGAAGTACCACTTTATACTTCATGGACAAAAAAACAGGCAAGATTTTACGTTGTCCGGATTCGATACTGGAAATTATGAGACCTTTTTTTGAATAACGAAGTTCTGAGTAAAAAGAGAATCAAATTTTTCAAAAAACAGCTCTTTCTTTTTCATGGGAATTTCAATAAATAAACTGCATTTTTCAGAAAAATCAAAAGACCGAGGTTCTATGTTCAATTTTTTCAACAACGTCATCACGGAAGATTGATACGTATAATCAAAAGAGAGCTGATACGATTCCGACAGTTCTTTTATACTGATCTTCGACTGCTCAATGGTAAATTGGGCGCTATCCCTGTACGCTTTGATCAACCCGCTTACACCCAGTTTGGTTCCGCCAAAGTAACGAACTACAATTAACAGTACGTTTGTAAGCTCCGAAGATACCAACCGGTTATAAATAGGCAGCCCGGAAGTACCGGAGGGTTCTCCGTCATCATTAACCCTGTGGATCTCTCCTTTTATACCCAGACGGAAAGCATAACAATAATGAGTAGCCTGCGGATAGAGTTCCTGACTCTGTTTAAGACACTTTTTCACATCCTCTTCATGGTTTACGGGAAATAATAAACCGTAGAATTTGCTTCCTTTTATCTTCAAAAGAGCATCCGTAACCGGCTGGTCGATGGTTTTATATTCAAATACGTCGGACATGACTGCAAAAATACGGATTTACTCCCGTTCTTATCGGGGAAACCTATTTCGGATGTAAGATATCCGATCATTTCCTGAATATTCCTGACGGGTAATTTCTCCGTGAAGAACAGGCGAATCCGTGCCCTTATCGGCTAAGATCGGGGAAGTGATGATGACGGCTTCATCCCACAGGTTTGAATCAATAAAGCTCTGCAGGGTTTTTCTTCCTCCTTCCACAAGAACAGACTGAATATTTTTATGATATAGTTTTTCTGTTATTTGAGGAAGAATATCTTCGGTGAAATCTATCCGGATATAATCAAGATGATTTTTTGTTGTTGTTATTTTTTCGTTGAATATTAAAGTGTCCGCTTCATCGTTAAAAATATTACAGGAAGATGGGACATCCAGTTTTTTATCGATCAGGATCCGTACGGGGTTTTTCCCTTTGACGGAGCGGGAAGTCAAATAGGGATTATCGATCAAAGCCGTGTTTTTTCCCACCAGTATGGATTGTTCCCGGGATCGTATCAAATGAATTTTTTGTGAAGAATATTGATTACTGATCAGGAAAGGGCGGCTTCTTTCCGTTCCGTTGTCTATCTTTTTATTTAAAGTTTCCGCCCACTTTAAGATGATGTAGGGTCTTTTTTGCAGATGAAAGGTCATGAATCTCTTATTGAGCTCTTTACACTCATTCTCAAGGACTCCGGTTATAACCTCAATTCCTGCATTTTTGATAATTTCAATTCCTTTTCCGTTTACTTTATCGTTAGGGTCTAAGGTTCCCACCACGACTTTTTTAAATTGTAAATCTACAATTCGCAAGGCACAAGGCGGTGTTTTCCCGAAATGAGAGCAGGGTTCCAGAGAGACATAAATTGTACTTTCCCTGAAAAGAGAAAGATCTTTTACGGAACTGATGGCGTTAACTTCGGCATGAGGTTCCCCGGATTTTCTGTGCCAGCCTTCTCCGATGATGCGGTTATCGTATACGATCACAGAACCCACCATCGGGTTAGGGTAAGTAGTCCCCAATCCGTTTCGGGCAAGGCTTATACATCTTCGGATGTAGTTCTCATCCTGAGCGCTCATAGTATAATCAAGGAAGATTTATTTTTCTGTTTCGGGATTTTCCTCCGTAGAAGTATGTTCTCTTCCTTCAAGGGGTTCAGACTCCCCCTCTTCTTCAGATAAATCCAGATTTATGAGTTTTGAGTAGGTTTGTCTCAATTCTTCCAACTTTGTTCTCTTGGATTCTACGTTGTTAAAGATATTTTGCAGCAGAGGATTATCCTGTTGCGCCGTGGAAAAGAAAGACAAATTGTTTTCCAGCTGAACCAGCTCTTGCTCCAAATCATTTATCTGTTTTTTCATTTTCCTCAGATCTCCGTATAGTTTTCTACTATCTTTAGACTGTTTGTAATTTTCAGCCTTTATGTTTAGCTCCATTTCATCAATGACCTCTTTTTCGATATTAAATTTTTTAATCAGTTTCTTGATGGTTTGATTAAATGTTCTATTAATATCCATATTCTCCTTCGGAACTTTTCCTATAGAATTCCACCGGATACTGTATTCATTGATCTTGTCAAAAGCTTCTTCTTTGTTCATTTTTTCGACAAGAGCGAGTTCGTCCAAAACAGCCTGTTTCTTTTCCAAATTTTCCGCCCACTCTTCATCTATTTTGGTATTTCTTTGTTTGTATTTGTCAAAGAAATAATTACAGGTTTCCCGAAATTCATTCCATAATTTGTCGGAATATTTTCTGGGAACATGCCCGATATTTTTCCATTCGTTTTGAATTTTCTTATAAAGATTCAAGGCGACATCCCAATCTTCACTGTCTTTATTAGCTTTTGCTACTTCCAACAACTCGTTTTTCCTCTTGAGATTATCTTGTTGTATCTTTTTTAGATCCTTGTAAAAAGCATTCTTTTTGGTGTTTATTTCGTGCAGGAGATTTTTGAACGTACTCCAGGTATCGCTGCTGAATTCTTTGGGTGTTCTCCCCGTAGAAAAGAAATCTTCGCGTAATTGTTCAATTTTTTTAATATTACTTTGCCAAAACGTATGATTGGCGTCGGCAGCGGAAACTATTTTTTTCAGTTCGGAAATTATTGTCTGTTTCTTTTCCAGATTTGCCTGCTGTTCTTCTTTGATCTTTTCAAACAATTCGGATTTTCTGGCATGAATTTTCTGAGTAACCGCCTTGAATTCCTGCCAGGTACTTTCTCTGAATTCCTCAGAAACAGGTTCGGCTTGTTCTTTCCAGAGTTTATGAAGGTATTGAAGTTCGTTTAATGCTTTTTGAACGCTGGGTTCGGTTATTAGTTCCTCCGCCCGGTTTATAATGGCTTTTCTTTGTTCCAGATTGTGCGCATAGTCCAGTTCTTCCAACTCTTTGTTTAGCCTGATAAAATCATGAGCATTGTCCAAATGGTGAAAATACGTTCTGAAAACATCTCCGGCTTTTGCCTTGGGAATTTTTCCGGCATTGTGCCATTGTTCTTTAATGCTTCGGAACTTTTTAAAGAAAGAGCTTATAGATTCTATAGGCGTTGTATATAATTCCTTTAATTCTTCGATAATACGAAGTCTTTTTACCAGATTGTCCTGTTCCTTCAACTCCTGTTCTTTATAAAAAGAGGTGAGTTTAGTCTTATAATCGTGATATACGGAATTGAATTTGGTTTTTAAAGTAAAATCGGGCTGATAGCTTAGTTCTTCGCCGCCTTCGTCTAAATACTTTTGTTTTCTTTCTGCTTCCTGTTCTTCCTGTTTTTTTATCAAAGCTTCTTTGATGGAACTCATAGCATCTCCCAATAAAGAGACCGGATATTTGTTCAAAAGTTCTCTGGATTTGTCAATAAGCGCTTCCATAGAGAAGGTATAATAATCTTCTTCAGGGATTATAATCTCTTCACTATCCGCATTCTCCCGGGTGCTTTCCGAATTAAGCTCATCTATAGAATCTTCGTTTTGAGTGGTTTCAACAAAAGAATTTTCGAGACTTACCGATTTATCTTTTTTTTCATCTCCTTCTGCATTTTGCAGGTTATCCAATTCAGTACTCATAACATATGGTATTTTCTCCAAACAAAAATATAAAAAATATTGTACATGAGCTATAAGTATAATAATAAAATATAAATAAGGGGTGTGATTTTCAGCGATTTTATTTTTTACAAGATAAAAAACAGAAGCGTTTATATGGTAAAATCAGAGGTAAAGATTTGAAAACAGTATCCTGTAACGCATTTGAAACATATCCCCCCCGACTTTTTTAAATACGCCAAGTCATTTTTGGTATTTTTTCAAAACAAAAATATTTTTTACTATAAATAGAAATTTGACGGGAATTGATGTAACTTTGTAGATGATAGCCTTATACAATCATCTTAAAGATAACACTAAATCTAAAAAGTAAAGTTATGAAAACAATCTATTTATTATTAGTTGTGGCAGTAACGTTCGTTTTTACCGCAGCACAAGAAAATTTAGTAAAAAACCCCGGATTTGAGGAGGGGCAGAAGGAATGGGCAGTAGGTGGCATTGACGATAGTAAGTACACAATACTTCCGAAAATTGATACAGAAGGCCCCCATGGGGGAGATAATTCTGTTTCGTATGATGACATTGAGGTAACTACCGGTTTATATCAGGACATACCTGTAATTGCAGAAGAATCTTACACTCTTACTTTCTGGCATAAGATTTCCACAGTACCCGGCAAAAACGGATCTGGGGCACGTATATGGAGTGCGTTTTTAGATTCGGGCGGTCACTTTATCCCCTTAAACGAGGAGAGAAGCAATGATCCCCTGAGAAATAATAATAAATATTTATCTAAAACCGCCGATTGGACACAACATACCGTTAATTTTACCGCTCCTGCCGGTGCTGTTGCCTTGCGGTTGGCTGCAAGGGCATACACGAAATCCATAGTCTATTTTGATGATTTTTCTCTCACCAAAAACTCTTTGTCCGTAGAAGACATTACTATATCTGAAAATAAAGCGATCTTGTCTAATACCCTGATCTCCGACCAGATTTTCGTTTTGTTGGACGGAAAATCAAAAGTAGATTTCTATTCCGCCAACGGTTCTCGAGTCAAGTCCGTTACGGTTACTTCCCATGAAGCCATCAACACATCCGACCTGCAACCGGGAGTATATGTAGTGAGGGTTGTCAACGAAGGAAAATCGGAAACGGTAAAAGTGATTAAAAAGTAAAAATACTTCTGGCGTAAAACTATAAAGGGAGCTGTTTTCATAAAAACAGTTCCTTTTTTGGTGAAAAGGAGGAAATTTCGGAGTAATGGACGAAAATTAGCCCATTATTTGGACGTTATTTTATAATGGGCATTTTTTAGGCTGTTTACTTGGTATGAACAGCGCAGGATAATACTGCGGAAATCTTAGAGCCTGTTTAAATTTTATTCAAATATTTATTTTTAGGTTCTAATTATATTTTGCATTCTTTTTAAGCTCTTTTGAGCGTCTTTTTCACTTTTTCTTCTTGATTTAGCCCGCTA
>JAISMV010000126.1 GCA_031276535.1 Flavobacteriaceae bacterium | reverse complement strand
TTTAAACAGGCTCTTAATAATAGTAATGAACCGGATTCGTATTTATTTCCGAAATATGGATCGGTAAGTCTTCAAGATTATTTTTCAGATAGTTGTATAATAAATCTTTGGTGAATTGTTCGCTTTCGTAGTGCCCTATATCGGCTAATATCATCTTTCCTTCCGCCTGAAAGAATTCATGATATTTAACGTCGGCTGTTACAAAGACATCCGCCCGGGCTGAAACAGCATTTTTTATGGCAAAACTTCCGGAACCTCCCAATACAGCGACTTTTTTCACCGGTTTATGTCTCAATGCCGTATGTCTGATGCAATTAGTCGGAAGGGATTCTTTCAGCCTTTTCAAAAATTCTTCTTCGGAAATTTCATTGTCCAGCTCCCCTACTCTTCCCATACCTAAATCCTGATTTTCATTATCCAGTGTGTAAATTTCATAGGCGATTTCTTCATACGGATGTGATTCTCTTAATGCTTTCAGGATTTCTGTCTGTTTGAAATCTTCAAAAATCACACTAAGCATGATTTCTTCTGCTTCTTCCAGCTTATTTGTTTCTCCTATAAAGGGATGAGATCCTTCGGTAGGCATGAAAGTTCCTTTGCCCCGCACACGAAAACTACAATTTTTATAATTTCCTATCTCTCCTGCCCCTGCTTTAAACAAGGCTTGCTGCACTTCATGAAAATCCGCAGCCGGAATATACGTCTGTAGTTTTTTAATACATCGGGTTTTGGGTAGTAAAGGTCTGGTATTTTTTATTCCCAACCGGTTGCAAATTTCATAATTAACGCCTTCCTTAGCTACATCCAGATTGGTATGGATCGCATAAATGGAAATAGTGTTCTTTATGGCTTTAATGACTGTTCTTTCAACGTAATTTTTCCCTGTAACAGATTTTATTCCTGAAAATAATATAGGATGGAAAGTTACGATCATAGTGCAGTTTTTTTGAATTGCTTCGTCTACTACTTTTTCCAGACAATCGAGGGTAACCAAAATGCCGGTGACGTTTGCTTCCAATTCTCCCACTAACAATCCTACATTGTCAAAATTCTCCGCATTGGCTTCCGGCGCCAGATCTTGTACTATTTTTATAATATCCGCTACTTTTCTCATTCAAAGTATGTTTTATTTTTTTACTTTTATCGTACAGCCGATGGCAACCGTATGGTCTTTTTCAACAGGTTTGCCTGCTAATAGGGCATCTACGGCATTTTCCACATACTTTTCGGTTACGTCATCAGGGTTTTCATAATTGTTGTCAACAGCGCCAATATATTTCACGATCAACTTTCCGTTTTCTTTTTGTACTATGAATACATGAGGGGTTTTGGTGGCTCCGTATACGGGATATACTTTTTGACCTTCATCCAGCAGGTAAGGAAAAGGAAATCCTTTATCCTTAACTCTTTTTTTCATTTCCTCAAAGCTGTCTTCAGGCTGCACTTTGGGATCGTTGGGATTAATGGCGATCACCGGATATCCTTTAAGAGCATATTTTTTATCTAAAGCGATAATACGGTTTTCATATGCCTTGGCATAAGGACAATGGTTGCAGGTAAATATCACGATAAATCCTTTTGCAGAGGGGAAATCTTTTAAAGAAATCTTCTTTTCGTCTGTATTTTTAAGAGAAAAATCCATAGCTTCATCACCTACCTTATATCCCGAAAGTTTATCTTTTTCTATTGTGGAAATAGAATCTTCCGGCTCTTGATTCTGTTTTTTGCAAAAAGACAGAAACATAATCATTCCTAACGTTAATACAATGATTCTTTTCATGATCGTAATTATTTAGAGTAGTATAATTTATTTTTTCAAATCAGGTTAATTTCCGATATTTTCCACACACATCAATATCTGTTTCATGTTATAAATTTTCTTTAACGATGGTTTCCAGCTCCGTTTCATTCATTTGCTCCTCCCTGAAAAGTATTTTTTTTCCGTTTTTATAAAAAACGGTAGCAGGAATCGTTCCCGACCAGGAAGAATCAATGGCAGGAATCCAGGTGTTCATGTTTTTAATATCATCCAGCAGATAAACCTCGGTCGTAATTGATTTTTTATTTAAAAAGTTATTCAGAAATCTTATATTTCTTGCCCGATCCAAACTTATTAAAATCATTTTATAATTGGAGAATTTTTTATATTTTTCATCTATTTCAATAAATGCCGGAAGTTCCTCCACACAAGGCGCACACCAGGTTGCCCAAAAATTAACAATCAGGAATTTATCTTTTTCCTTTTCCAGGATATTTTTCAGCTTTGGAAAATCAACAATCGTGGCTTCCTGAGCATAATGACTGTTCCCTGACGCAGATTGCCCATTACAATTTAAAATAGAAAATAAAAGTCCTGCAAACAGTAGATGTTTCATTTTTAGTTATTGCTTTAATATTAATCACACAATTATAATACCATAAATTTTAGATGATGATAGTTTTATGAATTTCCGATCTTGTTCTTGTCAGGAACTTGTTGGACTGTAATAGCCTGAGTTCTGCTGTTAAAACAGAGCTAAAAGCAGAGGTTGGGAATTCCGTTTATCAGGCTCTGAGGATCTTCCCGGTTTATACCCCGCTTTTTTATACGATTTTTAGTTGTTAAAGTTTGTTTTAATTTACGGCAACCTTATATGACTCAAAATTAAAGTTTTTAAACTTTTTATGCAGATTGGTGATTAATTTTTTGTAATTCTCTTCGTTGAAAAAATCAACGTTATCCGCTTTCTTATTTGAATACGCTGTGCCTGAAATATTCATATATTCAGCCATAGCAATACCTGTTAATCCAAAATGATTCTGTGTCTCCGCTATTCTCTTCTTATAGAATTCTTTTTTTATCTCTTTAGATTCAAAGACTTTTTCAATGTTAAAATTAAATCGCTCTCTTTTTTCTTCCAAACTAACTACTAAACTCTCAAGGTCTCTTTTTAGAAAGTTTCCATGTCCCGTTCTTTTAACATGGTATGTCCCATAGGTTATACCCATACAGTTCGCTACCATTCTGGAAGTTAACCCAAAGGAATATTGTATTTCTAAAATTCTTTCTCTAATTTTTTCCTGCATAATTGAAAAATTTATTTACTAATGTAGCCTTTATTTTATATTTTTCCTCAATTTTTTCAATTAATTTATCTAAGTTTCCAAAAAATGTACCCTTCCCGTCAAAAACGTTTCCCCCTAAAACAATGTCTTTCAACGGTTCCTGAACTTTCTCCGAAACTCTCAAAACTTCCCGTATAGATTCCGGTTTTTTGTAAAAAAACCGATTCCTCAGTTCCTCGATTTCGTCCGGTTCTTCTTCAGATAATCTTCATTTGCCTGCATTATGACAGATTATGCATATCAGAGAGAATTGTGCTGTTTTTATATAACGTGAGATTTGCATTTTTTTATATATAAAAAGTACAAAATCCCGCAATTAAATGAAAGAGAATTAATGCTGTTTTATTGATATATAAACAATTACACACCTTTTAAGAAGAGACTATTTATTCCTACCCGTTTTCTGAATAAGCTTTCTTTTTACAGAAGAATTCCGGATGATGTTAAACGTAAAGAAAGCCAATCCTATCCATATTAATAGAAAACAGATGGCATGGGCAGAGGTGAATTCTTCATGAAAAATAAATACCCCTATGAATAATTGTAAAGTAGGACTGATATATTGTATAAATCCCAAAGTAGAATAAGGCAATATTTTAACTGCTTGGGCAAATAAGATAAGAGGGACGGCAGTTACAATACCTCCCAGAATCAATAAAATTACAGATTGAGAAGACAGTTCGGAAATAATAAGTTCTCCGTTGGAAGTAATATAAAATAGATAAATAACCGCCAAAGGAGTAACTAAAAGCGTTTCCAGAGTCAGGGACTGTATTGCAGGCAGATTGGCTTTCTTTTTTACCATACCGTAAATTCCCATACTTATGGCAAGAATAAAAGCTATTATAGGGAAAGAACCATAGCTGATCGTAAAATAAGTTACTCCTGCAAAAGCAAATAAAGCAGCTAGCTTTTCCAGCCGATTTAATTTTTCCTTTAGAAATAAAACACCTAACAATACATTAACTAACGGATTAATATAATAACCTAAACTGGATTCCACAATGAATTGATTATTAACAGCATAAATATATACTCCCCAGTTGATCGTGATTAAAATACCGGCTATTCCCATGTAATAAACATTTTGTTTGTTTTTCATCACCTTCCACAAAGCCTTTCTGTTAGCCAGTAAGCAGTAGCCTGCCAGAAAAACGGAAGACCATAATATTCGGTTAGCCAGAATGAGCAAAGAGGAAACATCAGCCAGTAAATGCCAGTATAAAAGGACTGTTCCCCAAAGCATATAACAAAGAATAGCATAAAAAAGACCTTTAGAAAAAGGTTCCTGTGAGATATTTTCAGACATTGGTTATAAGCAATTAAACAAGCAAAGGTATTAAAATATACCTGTGATTGATTACTTTTCCTATTGTTGCAGGACACAATAAATAAATTAGTGGGATTCAGCATAGACGGAAAAAAGAGAAGCCGGGTCAGGGTTTTCAAAACCGGGATGTAAAGATATAAATAGCGATAATGCAGGTTTAAAAACAGAAATACGAGTGTAGTTACTGTTAAAATTTATCGTTTCACTTTTTAAATCGGACTATTGAAAAGAAGGATCATTTAAGTAATTCCATGGCCTGTTTTCTGGCGGTTTCCGTAACATCGGAACCACTAAGGAGCTGTGCAATTTCTTCGATTCTTTCTTTTTGATCAAGTAACCGGATCCGGGTAATAGTTTCTCCTTCGGATTCCGTTTTTTCCACTTTGAACTGACTGTTTCCTTTGGCGGCTACCTGAGGTAAATGAGTAATTACAATTAACTGCATGGTAGAAGCCATTTCCTGCATCAGTTTTCCCATTTCATTAGCAATACGACCGGAAACACCGGTATCAATTTCATCTAATATCAGAGTGGGGAGAGCTTCGGTTTCCGCCATAATTTTTTTGATGGCTAACATCACCCGGGAGCGTTCTCCTCCTGAAATGGCTTTTGCGATGGGTTGAATATTCATTCCGGCATTTGCGGAGAATAAAATGGAAATCCGGTCTGTTCCTGTTGATGTGAAATCTTCTGTGGTGGTTATTTCAATTTGAATTTGGGATTTTTCCATGCCCAGACGGGAGAGAATATCCAAAATCGCTTTTTCCAGAACAGGGATATGTTCAGTTCTTTGAGTGTGTAATTTTTGTGCCTGTTTGTCAAGTTGAACAGATAATTTCTCTATGACAGCCTGAGAATCCGAAATAAGAATTTCCAGATTCGACAAGTCGGATGTATCTTTTGCCAACGTATCCCGAATTTCTTTCAATTCTTCTATGTTGGTTACTTTATGCTTATGGAAAAGAGAGTTGAGTAAATTTATTTTTTGGGTAAGCTCTTCAAATCGTGCGGGATCAAAATCTAATTTTTCCAGAAAGGATTCCGATTCAAAAGAAATATCCTGCAATTCCAGTTTGATGCTTTCAATTCTTTCCGATAATTTTCCCAGTTCTGAAGAAAATTGAGCTCCTTTGTTCATGCGGGAATATAATTCCTGTATTTGAGTTAAAATACCTATTTCTTCATTATCTAAGATTTGTCGGGCTTCGGATAGAATTTGAGACAGATATTCTGAATTTTTCAGTATGTTTATTTCATTTTCCAAATCAGAGAATGGAATAGAGTTTAAATCTGCTTTATCCAGTTCTTCTAATAAATAATTTTTATATTCCAGATCCTGGGTTCCCGATTGTAATTTTTCCTTTAAAGAATGAAGTTTCTTTTTTTCATGGATGTAATGAGTGAATGTTGTTTTATAAGCATCCAGATCCGATGAAATGCCGGAGAAATTATCCAGTATATTCAATTGGAATTTTTCATTCATCAGTTCGGAAGTTTCAAATTGGGAATGAATATCGATCAGCTGTCTGGACAGATCCTGTAAAATATCCAGAGTAACGGGAGTGTCATTGATAAAGGCTCGGGACTTACCGCTGGGGAGAATTTCTCTCCTTATGATAGTGTTTTCGTCAAAATCCAGCTCATTTTCAATAAAAAATTCGAAAAAAAAAGAGGATTGTAATTTAAATTCCGCTTCTACAAAACATTTTTCTTCCGGGTTTTTCAGAGATTTGGAATCAGCCCGTTCCCCCAAAACCAGCTTCAGGGCTCCTAAAATAATGGATTTACCTGCCCCGGTCTCACCGGTTACCGTGATTAGTCCGGACGGAAAATCAATATTCAGAGTATCTATCAATGCATAGTTACGGATTGATAAATGGGCAAGCATACATTTTAGTTTTTAATTTTGTCCCAATAATCAGTACTGTTTATCGGATTAATGTTTTGTAACAGTGTTTTTAATTCAACCAGATTCACTGAGGTAACTGTCGTTCCTCCGGAAAAAACGTTTCTGATCTCTTCTCTTTTGGCTGTAAGAAAAATATCAAGAGGGAAAAATTGATAATTGGCCGAATACGCTTTTAATTTTATCAAATTACCGGCTATGGCAGTTTTTGCCTGTAATTCATTGGTTGCCATATTGTCTAAGCCCAATCGATGATATTGATAGGAAATTCCTCTTAAAGCGGATGATTTTTCGTTGACAATATCTGCAATGATTCCTCCTCTTGTTCGGGGTCCATCAAAAGAATTCCATCCGTCATAGCCCTGACTTAGGGAATTATCCGCGATTTTTTGGGCTTTAGTGAAATATTCGGTTCCTCCTCTTTGAGAAAAGGTATCGGCATCGTATCCCAAAATCAGGTAGATATAAAAGGTAATTACATCGGTCAGGTTTTTTCCGCTAAACCGGTTTTCGTTAAAAGTCAGGTTTTCAGATTCGATATAGTTAAAGGTAAAATCCGTATCCTGATAATTCAAGATCGGGGTTATATAAGTAGAATTGAAAACCGGACGACCGGATTGAACAAAAAGAATGGCTTTAAATTGTTCGGAGGAAGGTCTTTCTTCAATAGTGATACCAAACGTACATTTGATTCTTTCTTGTAAAGAAAGGTCTTTATCCGTCCATTTCGTATTATTGATAAAATCTTTTAAGTCTTTTTGCAGGGTGCTGAACACCTGATTGTTTGAACCTTTAACCTTATCATAATTCACAATTACCTCAGCGTATAATTCCTGTGAATAGCTGAATACAGGGAATAAAAACACCAAAATAATAAAAGATAATCGGTTCATATACATAAATTTAAATCCTGTTGTATATATATTTTAAAATATCTTCGGCTACTTTATCTTTAGTTTTCAGATCAAATATTTCTTTCTTCTTTTCCTTATCAAAGATAGTGATTTTATTGGTCTCGGTTTGAAATCCGGCTCCTTGATCCTGTAATGAATTAAGAATAATGGCATCCAGATTTTTCTTTTTTAGCTTTTCAAGGGCATTTTCTTCTTCATGGTTGGTTTCCAGAGCAAACCCTACCAGAAATTGATGCTCTTTTCTTTTTCCCATGTTGAAAAGTATATCTTCGTTTTTCACCAGTTTCAGGAAGAAAGAATCATCCTCTTTCTTGATTTTGTTTTCCGAAACGGTTTCCGGTCTGTAGTCGGCAACGGCGGCAGCCATGATAGCTATATCCACCTGAGAATAAAAGGTAAAAACAGCCTGAGACATTTCCTGAGAGGATAATACATCTATTCTCCGGATGGATGAGGAACGGGAGAGTTTCTGACAGGTGGGGCCTGTTATTAAAATTACTTCCGCGCCCAGTTTTTCAGCAGTTCTTGCCAGTTCGAATCCCATTTTTCCGGAAGAGTGATTTCCTATAAATCTCACAGGGTCAATAGCCTCGAAAGTAGGACCTGCGGTAATCATTATTTTTTTACCGGAAAAGAGTAATTCTTTTTTTATAAACCCTTCCATAAAAGAAACGATCTCTTCCGGTTCAGCCATTCTGCCTTCTCCTTCCAGACCGCTGGCTAATTCTCCTTTGTTGGGAGGTATGAGAATGTCTCCTTTTTGTTGGAGTTTTTTAATATTTTCCTGATTATAAGGATTTTTATACATGTCTAAATCCATGGCAGGAGCAAAAAATACTGTAGTCTTTGCCGACAAGTAAGTAGCCAGCAACAGATTATCCGCTTCTGCATCCGCCATTTTAGACAGAGTATTGGATGTTGCAGGCGCTATCAGAACATAATCGGACTGTAAAGCCAGGTCTACATGATTATTCCATTCCCCCGTTTTTCCTTCAAAAAACTGGGTGTATACGGGTTTTTTAGATAGTGTGGAAAGTGTGAGCGGAGTTACGAAATTATGAGCATTGGGAGTCATAATTACCTGTACTTCTGCTCCTTTTTTTATGAAAAGCCTTACAAGGGAAGCTGTCTTATAGGCTGCAATTCCTGCAGTTACCAGTAACAACACTTTTTTTCCTTGTAAAACCGACATCAGAAAAAATTTTACTGTAGGTCTGTTTTTCTGAAATAAACCTCATTGTTCAGCCATTCCCGTATAGCTATTAATGTAGGTTTAGGTAATTTTTCATAATATTTGGAAACTTCGATCTGTTCTCTGTTTTCAAATACTTCATCCAGAGAATCGCCGCTAGAGGCAAATTCATCTAATTTTTGATTTAGATCGTTTTTAATAATGGTATTGATCTGTTCTGCTCTTTTACCAATTATTACTATAGCTTCATAAATGCTACCTACTTTACTTTCAATCTCTTCTCTGTTAAAAGTAATAGTTGTAGCGGGTGCATTTAATTCTTTTAAATTCATATTCGTAGATACTAGATTGGTTAAAAATTAACTGATTTTTTTTCTTTCTTTTTCTAATTCCTTGACTTTTTCTTCTGATTGCTGCTTTGCTTCCTGAATAGCCGTTTCTTTATTCTGGTAACTTATTCTGGCGTCACTCAGGCGATTGTTTAACCGGCGGGCTTCGTCCAAATAATTGGATTTTGGAAATAATCTGGAAAAATTATTATAAGAATTAACCGCGTCATTGATCCGCTCATTTTGTAAACGGTGTATGGAATTAACGGCAAGTTCCGTTTTAGCCCGTAATAAATAGATTGAAATTTCTTCTTTTAATTTGGTATCCGGAAAATCTTCCAAAACATTGTCAAAAGAAATAATAGCGGCTTTATATTCTGTTATTCTATAAAGAGTTTTTGCGTTTTCAAAGGCTTTCTTTTCCAGCTTTCTGGTCAAATCATCGATCATTCGGTTACATTCCGCAGCCTTGGTGGAAGTGGGATAAGTGTCTATATAGGATTGTAATTCTCTCAGAGCATCGTATGTGTTGGTCTGATCCAGATTATAATCCGGAGAATCCAGATAGTAACAGTACGCTATCATATAGGCGGATTCATTGGCTCTTGAATCTTTAGGATACGACAGCACGAAATTTTTAAATTGATGAGCTGCCAATCTGTAATTTTTATCGAGATAATTCAGATTGGCGCCTCGATAGGCTACTTCAGGAGCTTCATCTGTCCCTACCACAAACTTGGTCACATATTCGTACAGGCTGATAGCCTGACTGTATTGCTTTCTTGTTTCATATTCTTCGGCTACTTTTAATATGAAATCCTTGTCAGTACTTTTCAAAGCCTGATTTAATCTTCTTTCGCAACTTACCAGAAGAAAGATTGATAAAACTATCAGAATTGTTCTTTTCATCAGCTTGCAAATTTACACCTTTTTACCATTTAAAACAAATATAAAAATCTATCTGTTTTAGAGCCTGTTTAAATTTTATTGCGATTATTTTTTATTGCTATTTTTGAGATGGATTTTTTGCTTTTTATTTGAAGATTTAGCGGGCTAAATCAAGAAGAAAAAGTAAAAAAGCCGCTCAAAAGAGCTTAAAAAGAATGCAAAATATAATTAGAACCTAAAAATAAATAGTTGAATAAAATTTAAACAGGCTCTAAACGGGTTAAATTTAAAAATATCCCTGTTATCCGGGAAATATAAAAAACCGAAACAACAACGATAACACACACCCTATAGTCAGACAATAAACACTTTAACGTTTTATTTGTTTTAGAATGTCCTATCTTATAAAGATACGAAATTTTTTCCTTTTCACCAAATATTTCTTTTACTATTACACCGCGTTTTAGTTATAAAAATACCGCAAGTATGGTATTTTTCCACTATGAATATACCTATAAATTTGTAACAATATATTCGTTATTATACCTGTTTTTATTCAGTAAAAGAATATAAACAACTAAAACGTATCTTGAGTAAATATAATAGCCTGTTTAAAAATTAAATTTACAAAGTATTTATGCGTATACTTCCGATTAAAAATATTATATAAAAAATGAAAATATCAATTCTATTGAATGATTTATCCGAAAACAAAATAGATAAGATTATTGCTAATGAGAACTTAAAAGCAGCAGGTGAACTTACGTTTTGCTGGAGAGAATCTTTCTTTCTTACTTTCATCAATGGAGGTTTATAGATTAGGAGCATTGTTTTTATCTTATTATTTATAATAAATATCTTTTTTCCAGCTTCTCTTGGAAAAAACTTTGCTATATCATTAAAAATGAAACTCCAATAATTTCAGATAAAACAGACAAAGACGAGAAAATTCCAAAAATAATTAGGGAGGTTATTCAAAAATCATTACATAAAAATCCGCTGGATAGGTTTGAGTCAGCAATTGAGATTAACAAAGCGTTTAAGAAATTAAAAGATGAACAAACAAGTATATCATAATATCAAAAACTCAATAGAACAATATACGTTTTATTTTATAAGCATATATACAATAATTGTTTCTGTTATGCTTCATAAAACTATTTCTGCAGGGGTATATCAGGTTAAGAGTTTATTTTTGGACTGTTTCATACCACTATTTTTTGTTTATATTACATACTTTATTATTAGTGTAATTAATTATAAAGTAGCTAACATCTCTTACAGAAGTATATTGGTAAAGCCTTCTATGCTTACCTTTATCCCATTGATAATTACGTTATTAGCATTAATTAATATCAATAACATATCTTGGGACTTATCCATTTTTACAATCTTTTGGGTATTTATTTTAAATCTTTATCTGGTATCATTAATTCTCATTTCTGTTTATACTCTTAAGTTAAAAGCTATAATAGTTCTAGGTCTATTTATCTTGTCCCCTTGGTTTTCAAATCTTACAGAACCCGAAATACTAAAATATTCACCGTTTGAAATAATTATTACGATACTTAAATCTCTTAAAGCAGAACAAACGGATTATCTAGGTTTTAGTATTTTAAGTTTCTATACCGTCATTATCCTATTATTTATCATCAAATATAATAAACAACATGAAAAAAAATATTAGTATAATAATTTTTATATCCGTATTTATTATATCTGCTCTATATTTTGCATTCGCTAAAATTAGTCCGGGAGTTCAAAAATTTGAAGACGCTCCTCATATTTTTTTAACGAATGATTCCATAGTAAACATTATGAAGATTAATCAAGATCAAAATAGCAAAGACCTAAACAACCCAAAGATTATATCAAAATTTCATAAAATAAAAAATATGGAATTATCTGATTATCTTTTTAAAAAGAAGCTCAATATGGACCTGACGGAAAACAATTATCAATATGAATTCAACAATGTTGAAAAGATGGTTGCAATAGGTGATGTTCATGGAGAATATAATGCTCTATTGACATTATTAAAAAAACATAAAATTATTTCTGACGACTTGGATTGGAATTTTGATAATGGTCATGTTGTGTTCTGTGGTGATGTTTTTGATAGAGGAGATAAAGTTACAGAGACGCTACTATTTATCTACAAATTAGAAAAACAAGCTGAGGAAGCAGGAGGCAGAGTCCACTTTGTTTTAGGCAACCATGAATTGATGGTATTAAGCGGCAATCTAAAATATTTGAGCAAAAAATATAAATACATCCAAAATCAAACGGGTATTAATTACTCTTATTTATACAACAATAACACACTCATTGGAAAGTGGGTTAGAACCAAGAACGCTATAATTAAGATTAATGATATTTTATTTGTACATGGTGGAATACATCCTGATTTAGCAGATAAACCATATACCATTGATGATATTAATAATTATATAAGGGGTTATCTAAATTATACAGATTTAAGTCAACATAGCATTGATTTAATAGGAATAAATGGTCCCTTGTGGTATAGAGGTTACATAAATGATGATGAAAACAAAACAAAAATACGGACAGCTGATATAGAACGTATTTTAAAAAAATATAGCGCGAAAAAAATCATATTTGCTCACACGGTTGTAAATGAGATAATTACCTTATATGATAACCAGTTAATAGCAATCGATGTTCCTTTAAGTGATTTAAAAGGTGAAGCTCTGATTATTCAAAACAATAAATACTCTGTACTTACAATAAATGGTGAAAGGAAAGAATTACAAATCAGTCGATAATCAGTTATATACCAATGATTGTGGGGTAAGCGCAGTAAAGACAGTATACAACATTTACGGATTTGATTTAAACCGTGATTATATTAAAAATCAGCTACCTCTTCATGAACAAGGAGCTCAACTTAAGGATATAAAGAAGTTTTTTTGAGAAACATAATTTTTATGCTCTTTTCAAATTGATTGATTTAGATACAAATATTGAAAACATTAACTATCTAAGAGCCTGTTTAAAAATTAAATTTAGAAAATGTTTATGAGGATATTTCCGATTAAAGAACAGGTAAAAAAATCGTTTTGGTTATTTAATTCAAGTAGTTATGAGAAGTAATCAAAAGAAAACGGATTTTGAACCGGTTTCCAAGAGGTGGGTTGTAGAACGCACTTTTTCTTGGTTTGATAATGACCGCAGACTTTGCAGAAATTACGAACTATTGATGGGAAATTCTGAAAATAGGGTTAAATTATCCGCTATAAAATTTTATTGAATAAAATTTAAACAGGCTCTTAATATTCCTGTTATCCGGGAAATATAAAAAAACCGAAACAATACTGATAAAACATACCAGATGTCAGATAATAAATACCTTAACGTTTTATCTGTCTCGAAATGTCCTATCTTATAAAGATACGAATTTTTTTCTTTTCACCAAATATTTCTTTCACTATTACACTGCATTTTAGTTATAAAAATACCGCAAGTATGGTATTTTTCCACTATGAATATACCTATAAATTTGTAACAATATATTCGTTATTATATATGTTTTTATTCAGTAAAAGAATATAAACCATTAAACCCTATTTTGAGTAAATATAAATTTTGAAAATTAAACGTAATTTAGGAATGATTTTTGAATTGTGAAAATTAAACCTTTTTGTAAAAACTATTTTATAGATGAAAAAGATTATTGTATTCATAAGCATAAGCTATGTCATATCAGGCATATTCGGTATAATAATCTGGAATCTCCCTAAAACGGAAAGTCTTATAAATCCGTTGCAGATGCTTTTCTCAGTATTATTAATGACTACTCCTGCTTTTACAGCATTTTTGGTAGAAAGGAAAAAATTTTCGGAAATAACCAAAAAATTTCAGTTGAATTTTAAAACTATTAATTGGAAACAAACTTTTAAATATTTGCTGATAACTAATTTATTGCTTCCTGTTCTGGTTATATTTTACGGATATGTATTGGGAAATGTATTGGAAATTAACGTATTTGGAAAGCTGCCTACCGATTATACTCAGTTACACCCGATGATACAAAACACACCCATAGTAAAAACCGATTATTTTCTACCTGTTTTAATTCTTATAATTTTCATTTACAGTTCATTGCTTTCTATTTCTATAAATGGTCTTATTGCAATGGGAGAAGAAATTGGCTGGAGAGGTTTTTTAGAAAGCAATATCAATCTGCCTTTCTTTAAAAAAAATATCCTGATCGGGATAATCTGGGGAATTTGGCATGCTCCCATCATAATCTTATGCGGGCATAACTATCCTTCATACCCCTATTGGGGGATACTTATGATGGTCATTTCATGTATTTCACTCTCTTTTTATTTCTCTTTCGCATTAAAAAATACCCGAAGCTTATTTGTTATGGGCGCTCTTCACGGAGGTATTAATGCTGTAATACCTATGTTAGCAACTGTTCAGATAAACTATAATGAAATATTCGGACCCGTAGGATTATTATCCGTACTTTCCGTATTAACCATATTTACAATAGATTATACTTTAAACCCTAAAAAAATATATGCCTGATTATACATTGTTTGATAAGTTCATGATAAGGGTTCCTCTCTTAAAATATCAATTTATCCACTTACCAAACTATGTTTTTAGTAAAGAATTTCCGGTTGAAAAGAACTTAATAAGACAATCAGGCATAAAATACATATCCAAAAAAAATAAAATATATCAGATGTTAGATAATAAAATAACTATTTTTACGTTGTTAATAAACTTTAAGAATGCCCGAATTCCGGATGATCTTAAACAAATAACCTTAAAATTACCTGATATACAGGCAAAATAAATTTTAATAGGTTTTATTCATTCACATATCATGCAATCGGTTGTTCAGAAGTAATTAGAGAAAAACATGAATTGGTCTTATACCATTTTTTATAAAAATATTATAAAAGTGAACCGGGTAAAATAAAGTATAATGAAAAATTAGATACTAATTAATAGTTAAAAAATGTCTGACTACAACTCTATCCTTTATACTGTCGAAACCCTGTACTACCGTAATAAGATCAAAGGTTTTTCCCTATACTTAGCTGTACTTCTGACCGTCGCTGTAGTTTTTGCCCTGCTTCCCGTTATCAAGGTAGATATCTCCACCCAAAGCCGAGGGTTGGTTCGTACAGTGTCCGAAAATGTGCCTATCTCTACAATGGTCAGCGGACGGGTAATTTCCGTCAACCTGCGCAACAATCAGATCGTGAAAAAAGGCGAAGTGCTGCTCACATTGGAAACCGCCCCGTTAGACGTCCAAACCAATACCAACGAGACCCTGCGCACGGACTTTTCCGCTTTGCTGTCGGACTTGGAGCGGGTGACTTCCGGAAAACCCACAGAATTGGAGACAGCGGAAATACAAAGAGAATATCAGGCATACATCCGCCACACGGAAGAACTCAAAACCAGCCTGACACAGGCACAAAGAGTATACAAACGAAACAAATCCTTATACGATCAGGGCGTAATTTCCGCCTCGGAAATGGAAAAATACGAATACGACCTGCAAGCCGCTCAAACCGCCCTGCGAACGGCGGAACAGCAACAATATGCCCGGTGGCAGACCCAGAAGCGGGAAGCGCTTCAACAGATAAAAAATTATGACGGATCCATAAAACAAATAGAAGCCGACAAAAAGAACTATACCATTACGGCGCCTATCTCCGGAAGTATCGTAAACTTCAACGGAATGCAGAAAGGCGCTTTCCTTAATGCTTCACAAACCATCGCCGAAATTTCCGCTTCGGACGGACTGCTGGTGGAAACCTACGTTTCTCCCGATGATATAGGTCTGATCCGCAAAGGGCAGGTGGTAAATTTCCAGATGGATGCCTATAATTACAACCAGTGGGGCTTACTGACAGGTAAGGTAACGGACATCGACAGCGACGTCACCGTGCAGGGAGATAACGCTTTTTTCAAAGTGCGATGCCTGCTGAACAAAGATTACCTACAGCTCAAAAACGGATACAAAGGTCATATTAAAAAAGGTATGAGCCTCACGGCACGGTTTATTATCGATCGCCGAAGTTTATGGAATTTATTGTACGATCAGGTAGACGACTGGATGAACCCCAAAGTGATCAACGATGAACAGTAACACCTACTTAAACCGGTAACAACATGAGCATTAAGATAAAACAGCACGATATCTACGATTGCGGAGCAGCATGTCTGTCGTCTATAGGAAGTTATTACAAATTGAAACTTCCGATTGCCCGCATCCGCCAGTATGCCTCAACGGATAAAGACGGAACCAACGTTTTGGGAATGATTCAGGCGGCGGAAAAAATGGGATTTACCGCCAAAGGAGTAAAAGGGGGAATGGATGCCATCCCGCAGATTCCGCTTCCGGCGATCGCTCATATGTCTATTAAGGAAAAACAACTGTTCCACTTTGTGGTTATCTACAAAGTAACCAAAAACACGATAGAGGTCATGGATCCTTCCGAAGGAGAAATCATAAAATATTCCTATGACGAATTTAAAGGAATTTGGTCGGGGGTATTGATATTGCTGGCTCCTAACGAAACCTTTCAGGAAGGAAACGAAAAGGTTTCCAATATAAAAAGATTCTGGAATCTGATACAGCCTCATAAAACCGTTTTGGCTCAGGCTCTGTTCGGCGCGGTGATCTACACGATCTTAGGATTGTCCACTTCCATTTACGTGGAGAAAATTACCGATTATGTACTGACAGACCAAAACAAGAACCTGCTTAACCTCATGGGGGTTATCATGCTGGGCATCATTTTGATACAGGTTTTTATCGGAGTACATAAAAGCATCTTTGTGCTGAAGACCGGTCAGCTGATAGATTCTCAGCTGATTCTGGGATATTACAAACACCTGCTTCGCCTGCCCCAGAAATTCTTTGATACCATGCGTATCGGAGAGATCGTTTCAAGGATCAACGATGCGGTAAAGATCCGAACCTTTATCAATGACGTATCCATCGAATTCCTGGTCAATATTTTCATTGTCTTTTTCTCATTCGCCCTGATGTTTACCTACCATTGGAAACTGGCGCTTGTTATGACCATAGTTATCCCTATCTACCTGCTGATTTACTTTCTTGTCAATAAATTTAACAAAAAGGTGGAAAGAAAAGTAATGGAAAACACTGCCGGCTTGGAAACACAATTGGTAGAAAGCCTGAATAACATACGCACTATCAAGGAATTCGGAATTGAAGACCATTCCAATCTCAAAACAGAAACTTCTTTCATCAAATTATTGTTCACCGGATACAAATCGGCAAAAAACAGCATTTTCAGCGTTTCCTCCACACAGTTTACAGCCTCTTTATTTACCGTAATTCTGCTTTGGACGGGAAGCATTTTTGTCCTTAACGGAGAAATTACTCCCGGAGAATTGTTTTCTTTTTACGCTCTTATAGGATATTTCACCTCCCCCATAGCTTCTCTCATCACCATGAACAAAACCGTACAAAACGCCCTGATAGCTTCCGACAGATTGTTTGAGATCATGGATCTGGAACGGGAGGAAACCGAAAACAAAATAGACCTCAAACCTGACGATATTAAGGATATACGATTTGAAGAAGTATGTTTCAACTACGGAACAAGAGTAGAAGTTTTCAATGGATTTAATGCCCTGTTTCAGAAAGGAAAGATGACGGCTGTTGTCGGAGAAAGCGGCAGCGGAAAAACTACGCTCATTTCCTTGCTTCAACATTTATATCCGGTAGAAAAAGGGAAGATCTATATCGGAAACTACGATTTAAAATACATTAGCAACGAAAGCCTGAGAAAACTGATCGGAGTAATTCCCCAACAACTCAATCTTTTCTCGGGAAATATCATCGAAAATATTGCTTTAGGAGATTCCGAACCCGATGTACAGCGCATTGTAGACTTATGCCGGAAATTAGGAATTACGGATTTTGTGGAGAAACTTCCCGACGGATTTTTGTCCCAAATAGGAGAAAACGGAACGATGCTTTCCGGTGGACAGAAACAACGTATTGCCATTGCCCGGGCATTGTATAAAAATCCGGAAATTTTGCTGCTGGATGAGGCTACTTCATCTCTGGATACATATTCCGAAACAATAGTGAAAAACGTTTTGAATGAATTTAAAGACCAGAAAAAAACGATCATTATCATCGCCCACAGGCTGACCACCATTTGCGATGCCGATGAAATCCTCGTGATGGACAACGGGCAGATCATCGAACAGGGAACCCACCGGAGCCTTTTGGAATCTAAAGGAAAATATTTTAACTTGTGGGAAAGAACATTAAACAGCCAGTAATACAACGATTCGTGCAAAAGACAATAAATAATTTAGTCAGATTCAGACATCTTAATTTTCAATGTAACGGACTCTTTAATCCTTAAAAAACGTAACAAAAATCTAACAAAAACGTAATCTTCGGGCAACAAGGTGGTTTTACCTTTGTAAAAATGTCTGTGAAAAGAACAATAGATTTAACCATTATTTCAGATGTACATCTCGGCACATACGGAAGCCGTGCAAAAGAACTCTTACAATATCTGAATTCCATTCAGCCCGGAACGTTGATCCTTAACGGCGATATTATCGACATCTGGCAATTCAAGAAAAGATATTTTCCGAAAAGCCATCTGAAAGTGCTGAAAAAGTTCATAGAACTGGCAGCCAAAGGCACGGAAGTAATTTACATAACCGGCAACCACGATGAAATGCTGCGCAAATTCAGCGATCTACAATTTGGAAAAATTACGCTGGCAAACAAAAAAATGCTGGAATTGGGAAATAAAAAGGTTTGGATCTTCCACGGTGACGTATTCGACGCCTCGGTGCAACACTCGAAATGGATCGCAAAATTAGGCGGAATAGGGTATGATCTGCTGATTCGGATCAATAATCTCATCAACTGGTTCCTGGTCAGGATGGGAAGAGAAAAATATTCCCTGTCCAAACAAATTAAGAACAGCGTAAAGGAAGCCGTAAAATACATTTCCAACTTTGAAAATACCGCGACCGAACTGGCAATAGAAAACGGATATGATTATGTCATCTGCGGACATATACACCAGCCTCAAATGCGGGAGATTCAAACTAAAAAAGGAAAATGTACCTATCTGAATTCCGGTGACTGGATCGAAAACCTGACCGCTCTGGAATATCATCAGGGAAAATGGTCGCTGTTTTCTTACGAAGAGCACAAACACGAACTGAAAAAGCGAATTGAAGACGAAAGTCCGGACGAACTGACTCTGGAAGCATTGATTTCATCTGTAACCAAATTTAATTCATAATTTTATTTACCATGTGTTTGAATATACTGATTTTAGAAAAATATGTATCCGAAGCTCAACTTCGACCGGATGCCGAAACCTGTGTTCGGAATAACACAGACGTTAGTCACCGCCCCGACAGGAAAAGAACCCCCAACCCATTCAGGCAATGAAGATCCTTTATGCTCTCCAGTGTACCGGAAACGGACACATTGCACGCGCGCAGGAACTTCTGCCAATACTTGAAAAATATGCCGAGGTCGATTTGCTCGCCAGCGGCCATCAATCGCAGATCCTATTGCCGAAGATACCCAGATATAATTTCAGGGGAATTTCGCTTTTGTACAACCGCAAAGGCGGACTGTCTTATTGGAAAACGGCTTTCCGAAATAATTTCCCGCTCGCGCTGAAGAACATATATCAACTTCCGTTGGATGAATACGATTTGATTCTGAACGATTTCGAGCCGATTTCCGCTTGGGCATGCAAGTGGAAAGGAATCCAATGCATCGGCATAGGGCATCAGGCAGCAATGCTTTTTCCCGAAACACCTAAACCTAAAAAGAAAAGTTTACCGGGTGAACTGGTATTGAGGTTTTACGCACCAACCACCGAAAAAACAGGATTCCATTTTCAACGCTATAACAAACATATCCAGCTTCCTGTTATCCGCTCTAAAATACGAAATTTAAACCCTACAGATTCCGGTCATTATGTAGTGTATCTTCCCAGTTATTCCGATGAATTCCTGAAAGAAAAATTACGTAAAATTCCCGTTTTGTGGCAGGTGTTTTCCAAATATGCAAAAGGACCCCGGATTTACGGCAATGTGGAAATCTTTCCGATCGATGAAAAAAATTTCCTTCAAAAATTTGAAAGCTGCACGGGAATTCTTTGCAATGCAGGATTTGAAACGCCTGCCGAAGCTCTTTTCCTGAATAAAAAATTATTCGTAATTCCGATCAAGAATCAGTACGAACAGGAATGTAATGCAGTTGCTTTGCAGCAAATGGGCATTGCGGTCAGCACCAGATTCGATTTGGAAAAAATCATCGTTTGGATCAATTCAAAAAAAAGAATAAAGATGGAATTTCCCGACAATATGGAGGAAATTATTTTACATAAGATTTTTAAAAATGTAAATGACAATGATCGACAACCCGTAACCGTATTAACCTGATATTTAATTCATTAATTTTATTTGTTGCCTGAAAATCCGCATTGTTTACTGCTTTACGAATCAATTTTTTAATAGAAATTTAAATTCATTCAACATCATTGCCGTAGCTCCCCAGATCATAATATCATTGTACTGAAAGGCAGGGACTTCTGATTTATTTACAATAGCCGGATGAGGCTTTTGCATTACTTCCGTTTCAAATAAAAACTTATGTAGTTCTATTTCAAATACTTTCTGCACTTCAGTTTTGTCCGTATCAAATACAAAATCGGATTCTTTATAAAAGGCTATATAGGGTTGGACGTAAAAATTACTTGGGGGAATGTACAGAGGCGTCAAATTCTTCACGATTTCCAGTTTACTTTCCTCCAAGCCTAATTCTTCATGGGTTTCCCGTAATGCAGTATCTTTACAACTCAGATCAAAACTTTCTTTTTTTCCGCCGGGCAATCCTATTTGCCCCGAATGTATTCCTTCGTAAACAGACCTCAATATCACAGGAAAAAAAAACCGACCGTTCTTTTTATACAGTACAATCAGTACCGACGATTCTATGGGATTATTCGCCCGAATCTTTTCCAAGGTGAATTCTCCTCTGTAAGGCGGAGATAACTCTTTTTGCACGTTCCATCCCGGAAGTTTTTTGGAAACCAGTATATTTTTTAATTGTTCGAAATCCATTTACCGTATATTTATTTTAACAGATTGTAATCCGGTATTATTCCTGTCCATTTATATAAAGTTCCTCTTTAAAGTTACACATTTTTTTGCAGTTTCACACCTTAACACACTACAAAAAATATGATTAGTAAAAAATCAACAAAGATAATCGTTCAAAAAATACGTTTATACTTTTGATAACAAGCATTTTAAATGCATTAATTATTATTATTTTTCATTTTTCAACCCAAACTTTTGTTGAAAGTAAAGACTGATTAAAAAATACCCTAATTATGGTATTTTTTCTTACGAAATTGCATATAACTTTGTCGACAAATTAAGTTTGTCATGTTACCAAAGATGAATTTACCTTACGAAAGTAAAAAACAAAAAACAACTGTTCCGGAACAGTTTGCTTTTCCAATGGTCGCTCAAGGTTTGGAAGTACGTTTTATCTCTTCCTGCCATTATTGTTGCATGCAATAGGCATGCTATAAACTTCTGTGAATTAAATATACTGCAATTATTGATCCAATATAAATAAAGAAACACACAAGACGTGTACTTTATCAATGCGTGGAGTAAAAAATAATTTTCCCCGTTTCATAACTGTTTAAAAAAGCCTTTCCGCTATTTTGCAGATATAAGTTCGAACAATGTAATAATAAAAAATAATAATTTATGACAAAACTACAACTTTTTAGTATTTTTAGTTTGTTCTTTGTCTTTTCGTTTACTGTTTATGGTCAAACAACCGTCATAAGCGGGAAAATTGTTGATGAAAACAATAACCCCGTAGTTGATGCCGTAGTTTCCATAAAATCAGGCACGGAGGAGACAGTAACAAATAACGACGGATACTTTGAACTTGAAACTACACAATTGCTGCCTGTTTCAATTGAGGTAAATTATATTGAGTATAAAGAACAGGAGCTGGAAATCCACAATACCGAGCCTATTCATATCGTACTCTCTAAAAGAAATGAGAACATATTGGACGAAATTGTCGTTACGGCTTTAGGTATAAGTAAAGAAAAGAAATCGCTCGGCTTTACGACCCAAGAGCTTAAAAGCACGGACTTTGAAGGAAATGTGGAAACCAATATAGTAAATTCTCTTCAGGGAAAGCTGGCAGGTGTACACATTACCAACTCACAGGGGGATATGGGCTCCTCACGTATTGTAATACGCGGAGAAACTTCCATTTCCGGAGACAACCAGCCTTTATTTATCGTGAACGGAATACCTGTGGATAATTCCCAATTTTACCAGTCCGGACATCAAACCCGGGATTTCAGAAATGGTATAGCCGATCTGAATCCGGATGATATTGAGTCCATCAGCGTATTGAAAGGACCTAATGCCGCGGCTTTGTACGGTTCGCGGGCAGGACACGGAGTGGTCTTGATAACTACCAAATCAGGGAAAGGACAAAAAGGGTTGGGAGTATCCGTCAACTCGGGAATTACTATCTCTAACGTAACCACACTTCCGAAGTTTCAGGATGTTTTCGGACAAGGAACACAGGGGCAATTTAGCTATGTGGACGGAAAAGGCGGAGGTGTTAATGACGGGGTGGATGAAAGTTGGGGACCAAAAATGGACGGACGTCTTATCCCTCAGTTTTATTCAAATGGAGTTCCCGTTCCTTTTCTGCCGCATCCTAATAATGTGAAGGACTTCTTTAAAACAGGTATTACCTACGATCATAGTCTCGCTATCGCCGGCTCGAACGACAAACATGATTTTCGTTTGGCAATCAGCCAACAAGACCAGAAAGGTACTGTTCCCAACACGGAAATAAAGAAAACCAACTTCAGCCTGAACACAAATTACCAACTAACCAAACGAATTAAGGTCGGAGCTACTGCTAACTATATTATCACGGATGCACCCAACCTGCCCGGAGGTCCTCTCGGCGCACGTGCCGCCGGTGTAATGCTGCAATTCCTATGGTTCGGACGACAAGTAGATATAAATAAACTGAAAGAAAACTGGAATAATAACTGGAATAACAGCTACTATAGCAATCCGTACTGGAGAGCTTATTACAACACGGTAGAACAAAAACGAAACCGGTTTATCGGAGACGTACATTTTAGTATTAATCTTCTGAAAGGTTTGGATTTCAGATTTCGTTCCGGAACGGATCATTATACCGATCTGCGAAAATATAAAATCAAAACCGGCACAAACGGTACACCCGACGGTTCTTATGCAGAAGACGCTTATGCGGCAACTGAAAGTAATACGGAGGGAATTTTCACCTACGAACGCAATCTGAATGATGATTTTAGTTTAGAAGCTCTGGCAGGGTTCAATGTTTTTAACCTGACTAAGGAAAATAACTGGCAAAAAGCAACCAAATTAGCCACACCGGATCTGTTCACCGTATCAAACTCTAAAGACCCTCTGATATCTACCAACTATTATGAAAAGAAAAGAATTTACAGCGGTTTCTTTTCCGCTCAGTTAGGATATAAAGGCTATGCTTACCTGAACGTGACCGGACGCAATGATATATCCTCCTCTTTGCCGAAAAACAACCGTTCCTATTTCTACCCTTCAATTAATGCCAGCTTACTGGTATCGGAACTTTTAGGCTTGAGAAGCACTGCTTTGAACCTTATAAAATTGCGCGGAGGCTGGTCTGAAGTCGGAAATGATACAAACCCTTATCAACTGATCAATACCTATGATTCTCAACCGGCTTTTGGAGGAAATCCTATTCTGACTTCCTCCAAAGTAAAAAATAATCCTGATCTGAAGCCGGAAACTACCCGTTCAACGGAAGTGGGAGCAGAGATCAGTCTGTTTAACAATCGGGTTCATTTAGATGTTGCCTTGTATAATACTAACAGCATAAACCATATTCTAAATGTAAAGACCAGCGCTGCCAGCGAATATACCTCCCAATTGCTAAACCTCGGAAAGTTAAATAACAAAGGAATAGAAGTTCAACTAAACCTCGTTCCGGTTAAAGTCAAGTCATTCAGATGGGATTTAGGATTGAATTATGCCGCTAATAAAAGTAAGTTGATTGAGCTGGACAAGGAAGGTTTGCTTAAAAACTATGTACTGGGCAGCCAAGGGGTGGAGGTATTGGCTGCTGTGGGTGAAAAATACGGTGTTTTATTCGGAACCGCTTATAAACGACATGATAACGGCAAAATTATTGTCGATCCCCTCAACGGATTACCACAATTAGACCCGACCAATAAAATATTAGGACATTACACTCCCGATTGGGTAGGCGGAATCAGCAATACATTTTCCTATAAAAATATTGCTCTTTCTTTTCTGATCGATGCAAGCATCGGAGGAAGCATATTCTCAGGAACTAACCAAACCGGAGATTATACCGGCGTATTGAAACAAACGCTTCAGGGTCGGGATGCCGAACATGGAGGACTTACCTATACCACTACTAATGCCAGCGGTGTAACAATCACCCATGACGACGGAATTATTGTAGACGGAGTAACGGAAAACGGGGATCCCAATACCACTATCGTATCTGCCGAAGACTACTACCATTCGCTCTACGATATTGATGAAAGCCATGTATACGATGCTTCCTACGTAAAATTACGTGAGATAAGGTTGTCCTATACCTTTAATAAAGAGTTAATCAAAAAAACAGGCTTGAATGAGATAACTATTTCTGCTATAGCACGAAATGTAGCTTTTTTATATAAAAAAGCTCCGAATATTGACCCTGAGGCGGCTCTCGGTACAGGAAATAATCAGGGTATAGAAACACTTTCATTACCTACGACCCGGTCTTTCGGATTTAATGTAAGTTTAAAATTTTAAGTTTAAAGTAAGTTTAAAAATAAGAAATATGTTTAAAAATATAGTATCACTCGTGTTATTGGGATTTATATTGATTTCGTGCAACGATGAGTTAGATAATATCAATGTAAATCCCAATAAGGCAGAGAAACCCGAAGTGGCATATTTGCTGACAGGCAGTCTGAAACAGGGCGCAGACCTCTATTGGGGAGGAGACAGCAATTATGGCTCCACACTTTTATTTGTTCAGCATTGGGCTGAAATTCAATATACTACAATAGATAGATATTCTATTTCAAATGCATCATCAGTAGTAACCACTTTATGGAATAAAGGATATGCCACGTTAATAACCGATCTGAACACGATCTTCAATCTTCCCGATGAGCAGGCAAACGTCAATTACAAAGGCGTGGCTCTGACCCTTCGCTCTTGGGTATTCCTTTTATTAACGGATGCATACGGAGATGTTCCTTACAATGAAGTTGGAAAGAATATTACTCCCGCTTACAATACACAAAAGGAAGTATATATCGGTATATTGAACGACTTATCTCAGGCGCTGACCTTACTGGATGCCTCTAAAGCAGGTATAGCAGGAGATGTGGTGTATAACGGCGATATAACCAAATGGAGGAAATTCGCTAATTCCCTGAGATTGCGTATCGCTCTGCGTATTGCCGACAGGGAAGACCAGCTGGCAAAACAAACCATCACAGAGGTGATCAATGATCCGGCAGGATTGATTGACAATAACAATGATATTTTCCGGTTCGTTTACACCAAATCTCCTCAACACAACCCGCAAGCGGCAACCTTTGATACCCGTGACGACTATCGCATATCAAAGACTATTGTCGACAAACTCAAAAGTTTGTCCGATCCTCGTTTGCCGATATATGCCCAACTTCCGGCAGATGCGTCGGTCACAGATTATGTAGGAGGTGCAAATGGCTTGTCTAACGGAGATGCCGCCAATCAGGGCTTTGCCAAAGTATCCAAACCGGGAATATATTTCCTTACTCCTGAAGCGCCGGCGGTCATTTACAGTTATGCGGAAATATTGTTTAACCTGTCCGAAGCGGTAGCACGGGGATATATTCCGGGAAATGCCGAAGATTATTACAACCAAGCGATTACAGCTTCATTCAACCAGTTTGGAATTACAAATTCGGCGGTTATTGCCAATTATCTGGCACAACCGTCCGTTAAGTACGATGCTTCAAACTACAAAAAATCTATCGGAGAACAGAAATGGATCGCCTTCTTCGGACAAGGCCCGGATGCTTTTGCCGAATGGCGACGCTTAGATTATCCGCAGTTAGTAGCCGGTCCGGCTTCCACATTAGGGGGTAAAATTCCGGTACGCTTTTTCTATCCCGGAACAGAGCAATCTCTTAACGGAGAAAACTATAAAAAAGCCGTGGATAATCAGAAGAGCGATCCGGACGATGACTTTGACCTGCTTACAAATAAACTTTGGTTTGATGTTTACTAAAAATCCTATGAACTTAAAAAAAATCTTTTTTGCCGTTATTTTCTGGATCAGCCTGACAGGCTTAGTATCGGCTTCCTGCGTTTCCTTTCATAAAGGGAAATTGCAGGACGGCATCTGGCGTGCAGAACTATCCGTTTTCAAAGGGAAGAAAGTTCCTTTCTTATTTGAAGTGAAAAATGCAAATACTGATTCGGCTGTGCTGACTTTGATCAATGGGGAGGAACGTGTACCTCTTAAAGGAATTTATTACCATTCCGATACGGTGTTTATCCCTATAGAATCGTATGATGCAACTATAAAAGCCCGAATATCGGGAGATAATCTGGAAGGGTCTTTTATCCGAAACTATATCAAGAACGATCCGGGTATTCCTTTCAAAGCCGAAAGGAAGAATGCTCCGCGTTTTGAATTGCCCGCCAATCCAACGCAGATTTCCATAGAAGGCAAGTGGGATGTCTTTTTCATTGGAGAAAAGAATGATACAATCCGCAATGTAGGAAATTTTGCATCGAAAAATAAAATTGTGACAGGCTCTATTTTAACAAACTATGGAGACTTACGCTTCCTTGAAGGTACTGTTACCGAAAAAGGAGTACAACTTTCGGCTTTTAGCGGACTTAGTCCGTACCTTATTGAGATTAATTTCACTGATGGTGATTCTTTCGAAGGTATATTTTATACCGCAAGAGGTCAGACAAAACTCCATGGTAAACGCAACTATAATGCCTCCTTAGACGATGCCTATTCCATTGCAAAGTTAAAAAAGGGTTTTGACCGGCTTCATTTCCAACTGCCTAATTTTGAAGGGAAGATTATTTCTCTCGATGATGAACGCTATAGGAATAAAGTAGTAATTGTTTCCATACTTGGGAGTTGGTGTCCGAATTGCTTAGATGAAATAGAATATCTATCCCCGTGGTACAAGGAAAATAAAGATCGTGGGGTGGAAATAATCGGATTGGCTTTTGAGCGTAAAAATGATTTTAATTATGCGAAAACAGCCATAGACCGGCTCAAAAAGAATTATGGCATAGATTATGAAATTGTATTTGCCGGTCGTGCAAATGCCGAATCTATTGCTCGATCGCTTCCTGAAATAGAGAATTTTTCAAGCTATCCTACCACCATTTTCATTGATAAGAAAGGAAAAGTACGAAAAATCCATACCGGTTTTAGCGGACCTGCAACAGGAGCATTTTTTGATGAATTTAAAAAAGAATTTAACGATTTAATTGACAGCTTGGTAAACGAAGTATTATAAAACCTCATCGTAATGTTAAACTTGTATTATAATATCTGAGGATGTTTACTAATTTAGTTTTTTTTTTTGAGAATCCTGATTTTATCAGGATTTTTTCTTTTTCAGAAAAGGTAATGGGAAAGTCATTACCGCAAATCCGTAAAAACATCGTATGAATAATCACTCCTTAAAAGGCATGCAATTCGTTGTATGTTAATAAAAAACATCATTTTTTTTCAAGGGATAATCTTATTTTTTTATATCTTTGAAGAATAAATGTTGTTTTTAAATTATACAATATGAAATACAATTGCTCACTTTTACTTTTTTTCACGTTTACCATAAGTAATTCATGTACAGTATCCTATAAAAAACGATCCTTTGAAGATTTCTTTACGCTGTAGTATAAAAGATGATTCTATACAAATTGAGTTCAAGAACCTTATTGGAGCAGAAATTGAACTATACAAACCTTGTACAACAAATACTTTTATACATGTAATTAATAGAGGAAAAGAATTACAACAAGCAATCAAATTTAAAGCTTATTGCAAAGATGAAAAGTTTAAATTGTTGAAAAATGAAAGCAGCAATTCTCCATATCCATATAAAATTATTGATTTATATAATTTGGAAAAAGGTGAAAATTATGAAATATTTGTAGAACATGTGATATACAATAAAGGGAAAATTCAGCAAAAAATTGTAAGTGATATTCATAAATTTCAATGGTAGTTATGATAGAATTCCTGAAAAGTGGAAACAGCCTATATATGAAGTTTTTCGCAAAGAATAAACAACTTGAACGCAATTACCATACCTCCCGGGAGTCGAATACGTCACGGCTAAGTTGGAGCAATTATAGAATGGGAATAAATTCAGATAGACATGTTAGGCACCCTATACAAGATATTTTTGCGCATTATTTCATTTCTCCCCAGCCCGGTTTTTCGACACTATCGGGAGGAATATTACCCTATTTTCAATATCAAACAAGAAATAAATTTACATCATGGTAAAATATGGGTTCTATATTTTGGGAGCTTTGATATTATTTTCTTGTATTCCGACCCGAAGATTAGAAGGAGTTAACGGAGGTAAAGGAAATAAAGTTCCGTATAAAGGGTATAAGTTTACTAAAGGGAGTAAATTTGCCCCCTCCATATATGAGGTTATTGACCCTAATTATTTCTATGAATTGATAGGTAGATATGAATTGGATAGAAAACTTAAAGTCATTGAAGACATTGGAAAAGATATAGTTAGCGTTAGAGTTTTACAATTTTACTATAATGGACGTATACGGGTGTTTCCAAAAATTGAGGAAAATCCTAATCCTGAAAAGGTTGGATATAGAGGGGTTATATACAAGCAGGGGAATAAAACAAAAATAGATTTTTTTAAAGGGGTATCTCAGGATGGTGACATGGGTATAGTAACGTATCAAGTATGGGTTGAAGGGGATAAATTGCTTTTGTTAGAACGATCATTACATAATATTATTTTAAATGAAATACCCTGTTATATATATGAAAAAAAGGACAAAGTGCCGGAGGAATGGAAACAATATAAACCCGATTGGTAAAAAATACCCCCAAAATCTTCATTTAGGCATTAATTCAAAAATAAGTGATTTTTTAATGAATTAGTACGTTATATCTTTCTGATTATCAATGAATTGAGCGATATAAATCTTTCATTATAAGACAACCACGTTCCAAAAGGTATTTTGAATAAATTTTGTTTTTTCATAAAAATCCGTATCTTTATAAGATAGGGCAGTAAGTTTTGGGCAGGCAATTTTTTGAATTGCTTTTTCTTTTTTTAAAGGTAAAATGAGTTCAATATTTATGCTTCTTACTATAGTTAAAAAAATGATATGGATAAAATTGCTATAATGAGTGTTATAATATTTCTTATACTTTGTG
>JAISMV010000062.1 GCA_031276535.1 Flavobacteriaceae bacterium | reverse complement strand
TTTGTTGATATTCCCCAGGGTAATCTTCTGAAATTTTGTTATTACGAGCCTATAATGATTGCCATCACAAACCTGTTAGAATATTTGCCGTCCTGATCGAAGCGCTACATTATCATGTTGTTTTTTTCGGTTCTTAAAGCCTGTTTAAATTTTATTCAACTATTTATTTTTAGGTTCTAATTATATTTTGCATTCTTTTTAAGCTCTTTTGAGCGTCTTTTTCATTTTTTCTTTTTGATTTAGCCCGCTAAATCTTTAAATAAATAGCAAAAAATCCATCTCAAAAATAGCAATAAAAAATAATCGCAATAAAATTTAAACAAGCTCTTAATTTTTATATTAATATTTTTTTATCCGTGTATGATTTTTATCACTTTTTTATCTGCTCTCAATCCTCGTTTTCAACTCCGTCATTTCCGTTTTTATCAAGCTAATCTTCCGTTTATTGTGTTTTTCAAAAATAAGTTGTGAAAAAACAAACACACCCGTATATATTTTCTATAATTATTTCGGATACGGATAATTCAAGTGTTATCATTTTTAAACATGATAAAAAAAATACAGACATTTAAAATGCATAAATGCTCAAAAATATATTTTCCACATAAGTATATTCTAAATTTTATACTTTTATTTCAATATCGTTTTTTAGTATAGAAGATAAAATCGTCTATAATTCACAGATTGTTTAAGAAAACTCTTGCTATATCAGGATTTTTTTGTACATTTGCATCATCATTAACTTTTGTTTGTCTACAAAAAGTTTTATTTCCAGTTGCTAATTATTACGGAATGATTCTTGTTGTATGACATAAAACTTTTTAACACTAAAAAATAATATTATGAAATATTTATTCAACTCCATCGTGGAATTTATTTCTCAGGAGTCCCTAGTTGAAACATCCAGGACTCTAAACGAAGAACCATCTAAGGTTTCCTCGGCAATGCATGCCATAATCTCCAGTCTATTGGAAGCTATTATTGAAAAAGACGAAAAGAAAAAATTGGGATTATTTCTTAAATGTATAGGCAGTAGTCATATGCTGCTTCATGTTTCCGATTTATTTTCAATGGAATTAAGTTTTCATAAACAACGGATAAGTGCGAAATTTTTAACTTATTTATTTAAAAACAATGTAGAAGAATACTATTCCGTTATAGCTTCTTCTTCCGGAATAACAAAAGAAAGTGCCAAAGAAATAGTTCCGAAAGTTACTTTGTTGGTAGCCGCTTTTTTAGGAGAAAAGCTAATATCCGGAATCCGTCTTTCAGATCTGATAGAGCAATTGAAAGATGAAAAAAATGATTTCAAGAAACATACGCCTCCCAAAGCATTTAAAGTTATAAAAAAATCCTCAACTCCAACATTTTTTATTCAGAAACTCTGGGCAACCTTTCACGCAAGGTCTGTTAAACCCCTTTTCAATTAAATTACGGGGCATCCCGATAGTCTATACCCTGCTCATAAATATTTAATCCCATCGCCAGTCGCCGGAAATTCTCAAGGGAATTTCCAGATTTGCCTTGATCAGCTGCTCTCGGACTTCATTATCATTTAAGCGTCGTGAGGGCAAATTTCTCTTATTTGCCAAATCATATAATAAGAAGGTCTCATACCGTACATTGTCAATCAGACCTTGCCTGTCCACTAGATCAAAGACATCGCAATCTGCGTGATAACAATTTAATACCCCGGGTGAAAAAGTACTCCCCGATAATCCTACGATGGGTATTCCCTGAAGCATAAAAGGCTGATGATCTGAATGTAATCCGCCACGAATTGATGATTCTGATTTAAATTCGGGTTTAAAGGATTTTGTATGCAATGTCAGGCTATCCAGATAGGCTTTATCGGTTTCCATTGTGGAGGAATACGCTTTGGGACCGTTAACCATATCCAGATTAGACATATACTTTATCTGGTCTATAGTGTTGTTTTTCAGCGCTTCGCTGACGTAATGTTTGGAACCCAACAACCCGACTTCTTCTCCCATGAACAGGATGAATTCCACCGTTCTTTTGGTTTTCAGGTTCAGTGTTTTGAAAACACGGGCAATGTCAATTACCGAAAAACTGCCAATTCCGTTATCTATGGCTCCGGTTGCCAAGTCCCAGCTATCCAGATGTCCGCCCACGATAATTTTCTCGTCAGGAAATTCGCTTCCTTTTTGACGAACAATCACATTTCTTGCTTCCATTTCTCCAACTTCATTTTGCATCTCAATTGAAGCGATCTGTTTTTGATCACTTAACTGTTCTTTGAGTTTCAACCCGTCTTCCAGTCCTATACAAATGGCAGGAATGGAAATAATATCTCCCGTAACGGAGGCGGTTCCTGTTAACAAAACTCCATTCGGAACACGATTATATAAAATGATTCCTTTGGCTCCGTATTTTTCCGCTAAAGCTGTTTTTTCCGAACGGTGAAGGTTTTGTGTTTCCTTAGGCGTGCCTTCTTCCAACCCCAACGATGCAAAAACGATTTTCCCTTTCACCTGATTCCCTTGTTTTAGATAATCGGATTCCAATCCATTCCCCAGATAAATCAGCTCAGCCTGAACGGAAACTTTTTCCGGAGAATGAGCCAAAGCCACAGATTGAACCAAGGTTTTCGGCTGCTTTAAGCCGCCAATGCTCAAACGCAACGATTTTCGCTTCCATCCTCTGAATTTAAACGGTTGAAACTCGACTTCATATCCATAACTTCTTAAAATATCGGCTGCCATCTCCTCAGCTTCCTTTCCATGGCTGGTTCCTGCCAATCTGTGCCCGATCTTCTCAGTGGCTTTCTTCAGGTTCTCATATGCCTGAGAAGTTTCAATGACGTCCTCATTTATCGTTTGAAACACTTTGGAATCGAATTGGGCGGAAACCCAGATACCGCTTATTAATAATACATGGGTTGTTATTAGTTTTATTTTCATAATATATTGTATTTAAGGTTTAGGTTGCCGGTTGATGATTATGTTAGAACCATGATATAATTTAATCTTTTAAATAATTACTATTTTAAACAAACTGTCTTTACAGTTTTTATCGGAACTCTATGTAAGTCTTTAAGCAACTCACAACCGGCGGCATACCTACTAGATAGCCGCCGGTTGGAACTCAATTATGAAGTTAAGCATTTTCATAACGAGATTTAGATATGCATAGGGTGTAATTTAAAACATTTGAAAAAACTCGTATTTAAATATTCATAATAAATGTTGCTTATAAATAGACAAGAAAAACTATTTTTTAATTATATGCGGTCTCTCCGTGTTCGTAAATATCCAAACCTTCTTCTTCAATTCGTTTTGAAACGCGAAGACCAAATATAACATCCAGAATCTTAAAGATAATGATACCTGCTACTATTGCCCAAAATCCGATAACAACGGCTCCTGTAAGCTGAGCAAGTACTAATCCTGAACCTCCGCCGTAGAACAAACCGCCTTCAACAGCTAGCAAGCCGGTCATAACCGTTCCGATAAATCCACACACACCGTGTACGGAAGAGGCACCTACAGGATCGTCGATCTTCAGAACCCTGTCGATAAATTCTACGGAAAATACCATAGCAGCACCGCAAACCGTACCAATAATAAGGCTTCCTATCGGGGATACTAAGTCACAGCCGGCAGTAATTCCGACCAAACCTGCCAAAATACCGTTCAATGTAAGTGATAAGGAAGGCTTTTTATATTTTGCCCAAGCAGTCAACAGGCTCACAAAACCTCCCGCACATGCAGCTAAATTGGTGGTCAGGAACACATGGGAGATTGCTGTACGGTTATCTACCCCCGATGCAGCCAACTGAGACCCCGGATTAAAACCGAACCAACCAAACCATAAAATGAAAACTCCCAAAGAAGCAATGGTCAGGTTATGTCCCGGAATTGCTTTCGATTTGCCTTCCTTGGTGTATTTCCCAAGGCGAGGCCCCAGTGTCCAGGCTCCAATTAAGGCAACCCAGCCTCCAACGGAATGTACAATGGTTGAGCCTGCAAAGTCGTGGAAAGTTGCTCCGAAACTTTCGATCATAAAGCTGCCTTGTTCCCCGTTCATCAGCCAGCCTCCGCCCCATGTCCAATGTCCTGAAACCGGATATATAAATACACTTATACAGACCGTATAAGCCAAATACATGGAAAATTTGGTGCGTTCCGCCATAGCCCCCGATACGATGGTGGCTGCCGTTGCACAAAATACAGTCTGGAACACAAGAAATCCTTCTACGGGTAAGTCAACAGGGTTAACATCAAGGCTGAAGAAATTCGGTGTTCCTATCACCCCTCCTTCTCCGAACATAACACCATAACCGATAAAGAAGAACAATATGGATCCTAACATGAAATCTAAAAAGTTCTTCATTAAGATATTGGCTGTATTTTTTGTTCTTGTAAAACCGGCTTCAACCAGTGCGAATCCCGGTTGCATAAAGAACACCAGCATGGCTGCCAACAACATCCATACTGTATCTAAAGAAAGTCCCAGGTCATTAATAATATCTGCCTCGGAGGCAGCAGCTCCATCTTGTGCGCTGGCTTTTGAAACAAAAGCGATACTTGCGATTATAGTCAGTAAAAATGGAGTTAATCTTTTGTGTAGTGTTTTTAAATATGTTTTCATATGGATGTCGTTTTTTTTAGAACCTTTAAAACTTTCATGTATTTGTAACATCCGGTTATAAAAGGTTTTGTTAGTTTAGTAATATTTCATTTTCAGTAAGCATTATTTTTTTACGTTTGGTGTAAACAAGGTGTCTTCTCCTCTTTTTCCCGTTCGGATGCTGATTGCATCTTCGGCAGGATATATAAAGATACGTCCGTCTCCTATCTCTCCCGTATAGGCTGAGTTTTCAATTGCCTGGACGGCTTTTTCCACGTTAATATCTCTAACCACAATGCTCAGAAGAATCCTTTCGATGGAACTTGTATCGTACACAATTCCTCTGTATATTCTTTCTTCGAGGTCTTTTCCTACCCCTCTGACTTCGGAATAAGAAAACCATTCAATGTCGGAAGCAATCAAAGCTTCCTTTACATCATCGAATTTTGTTTTACGAATAATTGCTTCAATTTTTTTCATACCTGAACAAACTTTTAATTGTTAATAATACTTTGTATTTATTTTCTACGATTGCTGTTAACTTTTGAGTATCCGGGTAAAAAATAAATACTGCCACTTTTATTTTACAAAAGTATGTATTAAATTTTGATAAAAAAAATAATTTTACTATATACCCCCATAAATTAATATGTATATATGACTAAATATATGTTTTCAAAAATCAAACCTGTTTTATTTAGTGGGTATAATGCGTAATTAATGATATTTTTCACGTAATATCATTTTTATGAGTTTTCAAAGCATAAAAAAACAGAGTGGAGATTTTTTATTGCAGTAAGCCGGAAAATATCAGGTGTAGCCGTAAGAAGCGTTACTCTCCGGATATTGGTTTTAAAAATGCGTTGGGAATATATCTGAGTATGTCTTGTGTCTTTTCTGCCGGTGCTTATTCCGCAGCTCCTATATCATCAATAGAACCGTTATTTAACATCTCGAAATCAAAGGATTTTGTTTTCACAACCCGTGTGTTTGACCATTTGTCATGCCAGCCCACTTTATCTAAGAAAGAAAGCATATCAAAAGGAACAAGTCTGTAAAGGTTTCGGATGGCAAAATTCCTGATAGTGGGTTTTTCACCATATTCTGTAACGACTTTAGTTCCGGTTATAATTTTGCCAATACTTTTTCCTCCGAAAGCAGCTTCCGTAGTAAGCATAAAAACAACATAAAAAACTACTATCAATAACCGAACGAGAAGAACGTCTTCAAAAATCGGGACAAGAGACTCATTCCCCGTTATACCTAAAAAAAAGCCCAAAGTAGCCATAAAAATAAACATAAAAATATAGAAGGCTATTAAATCTATAATGTAGTTAGCCAGCCGCAGCCCCTTAGGAGCTAAATTATTTTCAACAATTTCAAATCCTTTCATTAGGTGCTTTTTATGCAAAAGTAGGAGTAATGGACAAATATCAGCTGTTTTTTAGACGTTATTTTCTAATGAACATCTTTCAGGCTGCTTTTCATTTGATTTTAAGTATTGTAGGCTCCCCGTATTGGTTTTACGGATATACCGGAAAAATACCCGAAATAATAAAAAACAGATGTGTCTTATATTTTTTCTACCTATGCTTATTCCGCAGCTCCTATATCATCAATAGAAATTTCATTTAACATCTCTAAATCAAAAGATTTTGCTTTTACAACCCGTGTGCTTGACCATTTGTCATGCCAGCCCACAGTACCTAAAAAAGAAAATTGATCAAAAGGAACGAGTCTGGAAAAACTTCGGGCAACGTAATCACTAATGGTAGGTTTTCCACCATATTCTGTGACGACTTTGGTTCCGGTTATAATTTTGCCAATGCTTTTTCCTCTGAAAGCAGTTTCTATAGTAAGCATGAAAACAGCATATAAAATCACTCCCAATAACCGGCTGGGAATATCATTATCAAAGATCAGGATAAGAGATTCATTCCCCGTTATACCTAAAAAAATGCCAATGTTAAACATAAAAACATAGAAGGCTATTAAATCTATAATATAGTTAGCCAGCCTTAACCCTTTAGGGGCTAAATTATTTTCAACGATTTCAAATCCTTCCATCAGGTATTTTTTATGCAAAAATAAAAAACTGTCTGAATTTTCAGACAGTTTTATGTATATATTGTATTTGCTTTTAAATGAGTTTTACATCATTCCCGGCATTCCTCCACCCATTGGCGGCATAGCGGGTTCATCTTTTTTGATGTCGGTAATAACGCATTCCGTAGTCAGTAACATTCCTGCAACAGAGGCAGCGTTTTCTAAAGCAACACGGGTTACTTTTGTAGGGTCAATGATTCCGGAAGCAAACATATTTTCGTATTGTTCGGATTTAGCATTGTATCCGAAATCGTCTTTTCCTTCTTTCACTTTGTTAACAACTACAGAGCCTTCACCACCGGCATTGGCTACAATCTGACGAAGAGGTTCTTCAATAGCTCTTTTTACAATTCTGATACCTGTTTCTTCATCCTGATTTTCTCCTTTCAACAGATCTACTCCGTTAATGGCACGAACCAAGGCAACTCCGCCTCCGGCAACGAATCCTTCTTCAACAGCAGCTCTGGTTGCATGCAATGCGTCGTCTACCCGGTCTTTTTTCTCTTTCATTTCCACTTCTGAAGCAGCACCTACATAAAGTACGGCAACACCTCCGGCTAATTTGGCTAATCTTTCCTGAAGTTTTTCTTTATCGTAATCAGAAGTAGTGTTTTCTATCTGGGTTTTAATTTGAGATACTCTTTGTTTGATGATCTCATCACTTCCTGCTCCATTTACAATGGTAGTGTTATCTTTATCGATAGTTACTTTTTCCGCTGTACCCAATACTTCCAGAGTAGCTCCTTCCAAGGTTAATCCTGCTTCTTCGGAGATAACGGTACCTCCTGTCAGGATTGCTATGTCTTCCAGCATGGCTTTTCTTCTATCTCCGAATCCGGGAGCTTTTACGGCAGCAATTTTAAGAGAACCTCTTAATTTATTTACCACTAAAGTAGCCAATGCTTCACCGTCTACTTCTTCAGAAATGATCAATAGAGATTTACCATGTTGAGCAACCGGCTCTAAAACAGGAAGTAAATCTTTCATACTGGATATTTTTTTGTCGCATAAAAGAATGTAAGGATTTTCTAATTCTGCGATCATTTTGTCTGTGTTGGTAACAAAATATGGGGACTGATATCCTCTGTCGAACTGCATTCCTTCCACTACATCTACATAGGTATCAGTTCCTTTTGCTTCTTCTACCGTAATAACTCCTTCTTTTCCAACTTTTCCGAAAGCTTCGGAAATAAGAGAACCGATGGTGTCATCGTTATTTGCAGAAATAGAAGCAACCTGTTTGATTTTTTCCGAATCGGAACCTACTGCCTGAGATTGTTTTTTTAATTCTTCAACTGCTGCAATTACAGCTTTGTCGATACCTCTTTTTAAATCCATAGGATTAGCACCCGCGGCAACATTTTTCAAGCCTTCTCTAACGATAGCTTGAGCTAAAACGGTTGCAGTTGTAGTTCCGTCTCCGGCAATATCATTGGTTTTAGAGGCAACTTCCTTAACCATTTGCGCCCCTAGGTTTTCAATAGGATCTTCTAATTCAATTTCTTTTGCAACGGTAACTCCGTCCTTGGTTACCTGAGGAGCTCCGAAAGATTTTTGTATAACTACATTTCTTCCTTTAGGTCCTAAGGTCACTTTTACCGCATCAGCTAAAGCATCTACTCCTTTTTTTAAAGCGTCTCTGGACTCAATGTTGAATTTTATATCTTTTGCCATTTGTATAATTTTTAATTTGAATTATTTTTTATTAATTAAACGATTGCTAAAATATCCGATTCTCTCATGATGAGATAATCTTTTCCATAAAGTTTCAGTTCGGTACCGGAATATTTTCCATATAGAACTTTGTCACCTACTTTTACTGTTAGAGGTTCATCTTTTTTTCCTGTTCCGATGGCTACTACAATACCTTCCTGAGGTTTTTCTTTAGCGCTATCAGGGATAATGATTCCTGATGCAGTTTTTGTTTCAGCGGCTGCCGGTTCTACAACTACCCGATCAGCTAATGGTTTAATTGATAATTCTGACATATCTTTTTAATTTTTATTATTTATTTTTTGTTTAACGTGTGTTTTAATTATTTTTCTAATCTTAGAGCCTGTTTAAATTTTATTCAAATATTTATTTTTAGGTTCTAATTATATTTTGCATTCTTTTTAAGCTCTTTTGAGCGGCTTTTTCTCTTTTTCTTCTTGATTTAGCCCGCTAAA
>JAISMV010000058.1 GCA_031276535.1 Flavobacteriaceae bacterium | reverse complement strand
TATAAGAACTTTTCCGGGGAAAAGGTCTTATTACTGGCTCCCCTCGTTCGTTCCCGTAAAGGACACTACCGTGAATTGTTTGCCGGCATGGCTAAAAAAGGCTTTTTACAGGTTCGGGTTGATGGTGAACTATTGGACATTGAACGGGATATGAAGGTCGACCGGTATAAGACCCATGATATAGAGGTGGTAATAGATAAATTGATCATTGACGAGAAAGAGCATACTCAGCGTATTTTGTCCTCTGTTCGTCTGGCGATGCAGTATGGCGAAGGGACCATCATGTTGTTGAAGCAGGGAGAAAATAAAGGAAAGTATTTTAGCCGGAACTTAATGTGTCCCACTACCGGGATTTCATATCAGGCGCCGGAACCCAATACATTCTCATTTAACTCTCCCAAAGGAGCTTGTGAGCACTGTAATGGTTTGGGGAAAGTGAAAGAGATCAATCTGTCCAAACTAATTCCCAATCCGAAATTATCTTTTAACAAGAATGTTTTTCCCATTTTTGAAGAGCTGAAACATACAGGATGGATCTTATCTCAGATAGAGATCATTCTCAGGAAGAATGATTTTGGGATGAATACGCCTTGGGAAAAGCTTTCGGAACAAGCCCAACAGGAGATCCTGTATGGAGTCAGTGAAAAGATCTCCATAGATTTGGATTATGCCCAGATAAAGAAAACGTATAAGATCAATTTTGAAGGAGTCATAGACCATCTTACCCGTCTGTATGAAGGAAAAGAGGAGGGAGAAGCCCAAAAATTTAAAATTCAGATTTTTGAAGATAAGGTCTGTCCGACCTGTAACGGTGCACGTTTGAAGAGAGAAAGCCTTTTTTTTAAACTGGATGAAAAAAACATTTCGGAAATTTCCGGCTTTTCTTTAAAGCAATTAGGGGAGTGGATAGAACAATTACCTTCAAAACTATCGGAAAATCAAAATATTATAGCTAAAGAATTAATACAGGAAATATCGAAAAGACTAAGTTTTCTTTTAGATGTAGGATTGGAATATCTCAGCTTGGATCGTCCCTCACAAACTCTTTCGGGAGGCGAGTTCCAGAGAATCCGACTAGCCACTCAGATTGGTTCTCAGCTGGTAAATGTGTTGTATATTTTGGATGAGCCCAGCATAGGATTACATCAGAGAGATAATGTGAAATTGATAAGATCTCTGAAAAAACTTCGGGATTTGGGAAATTCGGTTTTGGTGGTGGAACACGATAAGGATATGATCCTTAACGCCGATCATGTTATAGACTTAGGTCCTTTTGCAGGAAAAAGAGGAGGCGAAGTGGTGTGGCAGGGCAGCCCGAAAGATATTTCTCATGCAAATACGCTCACTTCCAAATACATTAATGGAGAATTGGAGATTTCAATACCTAAAGAAAGAAGAAAAGGCAACGGACATTTTTTAAAACTTTCGGGATGTACCGGAAATAACCTGAAAAATGTTACTTTAGAAATTCCTTTGGGAGAATTAATTTGCATAACCGGAGTTTCCGGAAGCGGAAAATCGTCTCTTATTACCAATACCTTGTATCCTATACTAAATAAACATTTTTATCGGTCGGAAAAAGAACCGCTTCCGTACAAGAAAATAGAAGGGTTGGAATTTTTAGATAAGATCGTAGACGTAGACCAATCTCCGATAGGAAGAACTCCACGTTCCAATCCGGCAACCTATACCGGAGTTTTTACGGAAATCAGAAATCTTTTTGCCCAGCTTACCGAGTCTAAAATTCGGGGATATAAACTGGGAAGATTTTCTTTCAATGTAAAAGGAGGAAGGTGCGAAGTATGTCAGGGTTCGGGATTAAAATTAATAGAAATGAATTTTTTGCCGGACATTTATGTTCATTGTGAAGCCTGCCACGGAAAACGGTTTAACAGAGAGACACTGGAAGTGCGGTATAAAGGAAAATCCATTTCCGATGTGCTGGATATGACCATAGATGAGGCGGTACAGTTTTTTCAGCCAATTCCGAAGATCTATCATAAGATTAAAACTTTACAGGACGTAGGATTGGGATACATCACTCTGGGGCAGCAATCAACCACCCTGTCGGGAGGTGAGGCTCAACGGGTAAAACTGGCAACGGAATTAAGCAAAAAACAGACCGGAAATACTATTTATATTCTGGACGAACCAACAACGGGTCTTCATTTTGAGGACATACGGATCTTAATGGAAGTGGTGAATAGTCTGGTGAATTTAGGAAATACGGTAATCGTTATTGAACATAATCTGGAAGTGATTAAAGTAGCCGATTATATCATAGATATTGGTCCGGAAGGAGGAGATAAGGGAGGGAAAATTATAGCCCGGGGGACTCCGGAAGAGGTAGCGAAATGTAAAAACAGCTACACCGCTCAATTTTTAAGAACGGAGTTGAAATAACCAATTACGAATTAGAGCCTGTTTAAATTTTATTGCTATTTTGAGATGGATTTTTTGCTTTTTATTTGAAGATTTAGCGGGCTAAATCAAGAAGAAAAAGTGAAAAAGACACTCAAAAGAGCTTAAAAAGAATGCAAAATATAATAATTAGAACCTAAAAATAAATATTTGAATAAAATTTAAACAGGCTCTTAATCCCGGGCTGTTTATTGATTTCAAAAATTTACAGCTTAAAATCGGCATCTGTTAACGGGGGATTTATCGTATATTTTTTTACGATTTGCGTTGTTGTCTGTTTGGGTACTATAGTTATTGTTCTTGTGGGTAATTTATACCCTCCGAAATCTTTATATTCGGAATATTCTTTTATAACGGTTTCTTTATTGGTTATTATTTCTTCTTTTACTTTAAACCCGCTTTCCACATCGAAATATGCTGTGGTCTTTTGGTTTTCACCTTTAGTGATCACTATTTTATAAACTTTTTTTCCATTCTCGTCCACTTCTCCTTCTAATGTTGCATCTTTTTTGGTGTAGTATAATTCCGAAAATATTCCCTGCTTTTTACTCAGTTCTTCCGATTTTTTTTCTGTTAATAAGGCTGCCACGTTGGAAAAAGGTTTTGTTCCGTCAAATCCCTGGATTATCGTCTGTCCCATAATCGAAATTATAGTTATGAATTTATTGGGATTTTGATGTTTAGTTATAATTTTTGCTTGTTGGGAGGTTTGAGAAAAAGATATCTCGCCTTCTGATACTAAAGATTGTATTTCTTCCAGCTTTGCTTTGCTTCCGGCTACTGCGGTGTAATAATTATTCAACACAGTGTCCACGGTGATCGTATTTTTTACTTTTCCGTTTTCGGAAGGATTGACATTTATTACTTTTCCGTTTGCCATAGCTACTAAGAAGAATAAAAAAAGAAAAATATTTTTTTTCATAGGTATTTTTAATTTAAAATCTAGGTTATAATTTAAAATCAGCCTCTGTTAACGGAGGATTTATACTATAATTTTTAACGTCTTGCACTATGGTTTCTATATCCGGACTTTCCAACTTTGACTTTAAAGTTGTAATTTTTGTTGGAAGCTTAAATCCGTCAAATTCCTTGTATTCGGCATAGTCCGTAACAGATATTGCGTCTTTCAACCGGATTTCTTCCCGTATCTTAAAGCCGGTCTCTTTGTCAAAATAAATGGATTTTTTTCTGTTTTCCTCGGTTACTACAATTCCATAGGTTTCCTTTTCGTCAATAGAAAAGGTTCCTTCTAAAGCAGATTTTTCTTCCGTATAATTTAATTCCGGAAAATATCCCTTTTGTCTTCTAAATTCTTCAATTTGTTCTTCTGAGAGCTTTCCCATGTTGGAAAATCCTTTTTTTCCGTCAAATCCCTGCTTCGCTGTCTGCCCCATGGCGGAAATAATAGTTATGGTCTTATTGGGGCTTTTAAACTTGTAAGTAACGGGAATCACTACGGGCAGTTCCGATAACGTCATCTCCATATCTGAGGTTATGGATTTTACTTTTTCCAGTTTTTCTCTACTTCCGGCTACTGCTGAAAAATAATGTTCCAATACCTGAATTGCAGTTAGCTCTCCGGTTTCTTTTTTCTGTTCGGTTTCTTTTTTCTGTTCTGTTTTTTTTAGAGGATTGCCATATTTATCATAATGTTCTATAGGATAGCCCAATGCTTCCAATCCCGGTAACACTTCCTCTCCTTTTCCTACGATTAAGATCGTAAGATTGTCCGGGTCTATTACCTGTTTCATACTGGTTAAAACCTGATCGGAGGTTACCGCATCCAGATTTTTCAGGTAATCTTGGTAAAAATCGGGAGGAAGATTTTCAATCATTTGAGTTTGTATAAAATTAGCAACGGTTTCCGGTTTTTCCAATTCAAATGCGAAATTTCCATTATATTCCGATTTTTTCAGATACAGTTCATCTTCTTCCGGCGCTTTTGAAGTAATATCGGTAATATTTCTGATAAATTCCACTACGGCGCTATCGGTCACATTATTTCTTACTTCGGCAGATGCTCTGAAATTTCCTGATCGTTTATAGCTGTCCTTTAAAACAGAGTATGCTCCGTATGTCCAACCATGTTTTTCTCTGATATTTTTAAACAACCGCCCTGAAGCTCCATTTCCTAAAATGCTGTTTCCCAAGATTGCAGGAAAGTAATTTTTGTCGGATTTTTTTAAATTCACTAATCCTATTATATTGATAGACGATTGTGAAGTTGTAGGTAAGTCTACAAAAGCTATGTTGATTCCGGAAGTTTTTTTCTCTAACACGGGGATTTCCTGTGTTACTTTTCCCTTCTGCCATGAAGAAAAGTATTTTTCCGCCAGAGTTCTTGCTTCTGTGAGGGTTATATCTCCCACTATCGTAAGATAAGCTATATTGGGTTTAAAATAGGTATTGTAGTAATTCTTAAAGTCAGACAAAGCTATGTTATCTATGGTTTCTTTTGTTTCATATTCTCCCCAGGCGTCATCTTTCCCATATAGAAGCACATCCTGTACTCTTTGGGAAATTGCGCTTGGGTTTTTTTCTTCTGATTCTAATGCTGTTTTGAATTGTTTTTTGAGCTTATCTAATTCTTTCTTATTTGAAAAAGTAGGATGGAATAATAATTCCTTCAGTATTTCCATGCTGGGCGTTAATTGTTTCTTCAGGGAATAAACTCCGAAATAGGTACTTCCAATATAAAAATCCGAACCTAAATAATCTATTTTTTCGTCTAACTCTTCTTTTGTATGATTCCGGGTGCCTGCACGTACCATATCTCCGAATAATTCAAGATAACCGGCTTTATTTCCTTCTTTTACTGCTGTAATATCCAAGGTGAGGTCTATTCTTACGATCGGTAACTTGTGATTTTCTACTACAATAATATTCAATCCGTTAGATAAGGTAAAACTTTCAACTTTTCCAAAATTAACGGTTCTTTCCGGTAACGGTTGAGGGGGCTGGCTTCTGTTAACCTGCGCAAAAGCCATTGTGGCGGATAGTAAAATGACGGTTAAAATATAAGCTGTTCTTTTCATCTTTTTGTAAAATTATGTTATTGTTCTTCCGGTAATACGGTCAGTCTAACTCTCTGATCTTTATTTAAGTATTGATTTGCCACTCTTTTAACATCGTCAACGGTAATATCCCGATAAATGGTAATAGCTGTATTAATTAAATTTGTATCGTGATAAAACAAATAATAATCCGATAGACTCTCAGCAATACCTTTTACAGTAGAATTTGCATCCACAAAATTCTTTTCTAATTTATTAATCTGAATATCCAATTCTTTCTGAGTGATTCCATTTTTTTTAAGATTTTCAATCTCTTCATCAATCGCATTTCCCAACTGCTCTGGGGTAACGTCTAAATTAGATAATCCCATGACCAAGAATACGCCATAATCTTCCAAAGTCCATAAAAAAGAAGAGGCATATAGTGCTAATTGTTTTTTATTTTGAACGTTTTTGATAATTCGGGATGATTCTCCATTGGAAAGAATATTCCCGATAATTGACAGCACATAAGAGTCTTTATCTGTCTGTTTAGGGGTTCTGTAACCAAGAAATAAAGCGGGTACCTGTGCATTTTTATCTATTGTTCCTACTGCAATTTCGTTAGTTAAAGGCTCTTCCGTAACAGAAGGTCTTTCAATAGGAACCTCACCTCTGGGTATCGGTCCAAAATATTCATCTATCATTTTTTTAGTGTAGGCAACATCAATATCGCCGGCAATACTTAACACGGCATTGTTGGGAACGTAATAGGTTTTGTAAAAATGAACAAAATCTTCTTCCGATGCGGCATTTAAATCTTTCATAGAACCGATTACAGACCAATGATACGGATGCGTAGGAAAAAGATTATTCCACAGTATTCTTGTGATGGCATCCGAATAGGGTTGATTATCTACCCGTAATCTTTTTTCTTCTTTTACCACTTCTCTTTGTGTTTCAATCCCTTCCTTATCTACCCGGGCATGAAGCATTCTTTCACTTTCCAGCCAGATTCCCAATCCCAGTTGGTTGGAAGGAAGCACTTCGTAATAATAGGTTCTGTCCTGTTGAGTATTCGCATTGTTTTGTCCTCCTGCTTTCGCTACATATTGAAAGAATTCGCCTCTTTTTATATTCTCCGAACCTTCAAATAATAAATGTTCAAAAAAATGAGCAAAGCCCGTCCGGTCAGGTTCTTCGTTCTTACTTCCTACATGGTAAGAAACGGAAACTGCTACTATCGGGTTACTACTATCCTGATGAAGAATTACATGCAATCCGTTAGGTAAATCATATTCCTCAAAATTAATTTGTTGAGCAAACACCAATCCTTTCAACAATAAAAAAAATATGGTTATTTTTTTCATCTTAAATATAAAATAGTTTTTAATTTATGTAATAATCCCCATGCATTTAGAAAATAATTGAGAAATTGCTTAGTAAGCTAAAAATCATAAGGTTAAATTACGGATAATATACAAATATCATAAGCAATCTATTTCAAAGGTACAATTTTTTTTAAAAGATTAACTAAAAAAAACTGTTCTGCAAATTCAACCGGTAAATGCAAAAATTTAATAATTAAAAATTATATTTTTTTATTTATGAAAAAATGATATATTTGCATGGCAAAAGCGCATATGTCACTTAGCACCAAAATTGTAGAAGAAGCGATTACCTTTGATGATGTTCTACTGATCCCTTCTTATTCGGAAGTTTTACCCTCTCAGGTCTCTTTAGAAACCAGATTAACCCGAAAAATAAAATTAAACATTCCCATAGTATCGGCAGCCATGGATACTGTGACCGAGTCTGATTTGGCAATAGCCCTGGCTCGTGAAGGAGGATTAGGTTTTATCCATAAAAATATGCCTATAGAACAGCAGGCAGCAGAAGTGAACCGGGTGAAGAGGTCTGAAAACGGGATGATCTCCAGACCCATTACCTTAAGTAGGAATCATACCTTACAGGATGCTTTGAATTTAATGCAAGAATATAAAATTTCCGGACTTCCGGTAATAGAAAAGGATAGAACCTTAGTAGGAATAATAACAAACAGAGACATAAAATATCAATCGAATCTGGAGCGGAAGATAGAAGAGGTAATGACCAAGGAAAATATTATTACTTCTTCACGCGATACTTCTTTAGAACAGGCAAAAGAGATTCTTCTGGATAACCGGATAGAAAAACTTCCGATCATTGATAGTAACCATAGATTAATAGGACTGATTACCATTAAGGATATTGACAATTTACTGGAATATCCCACTTCCTGTAAGGATTCGGATGGACGATTGAGAGTAGGAGCCGGAGTAGGAGTAGGGAATGATACATTGGAAAGAGTGGAAGCTTTGGTAAGTGCAGGAGTAGACATAGTAGCCGTGGATTCGGCACATGGACATTCGGTCAATGTATTGAACAAAATAAAGGAAATACGGGCGTCTTTCCCGGATTTGGATATAGTAGGAGGAAATATCGTCACGGCTGAGGCTGCCAAAGATTTGATCATTGCAGGGGCAAATGTACTGAAAGTAGGAGTGGGACCCGGTTCCATTTGTACAACCAGAGTGGTTGCCGGCGTGGGCGTGCCGCAACTTTCCGCTATTTATAATGTATTTGAATATGCATCTCAGCACAATGTTTCCGTGATTGCAGACGGAGGAATAAAATTATCCGGAGATATTGTAAAAGCCATAGCCAGCGGTGCGTCTTGTGTTATGCTGGGTTCCTTGTTTGCAGGAACAGAAGAAGCTCCGGGTGATGAAATTATTTTTCAGGGAAGAAAATTCAAAAGTTATCAGGGAATGGGATCTATTTCGGCAATGAAAAGAGGCAGTAAAGACCGGTATTTCCAATCGGAAGCGAAAAAGCTGGTTCCGGAAGGCATCGAAGGAAGGGTTCCCTATAAAGGAAAATTATCCGATGTGATTTATCAGCTTTGTGGAGGAATTCGTGCAGGCATGGGATATTGTGGAACTAAAGATCTGAAATCCCTGCAACAGGATAGCAAAATGGTGAAAATTTCTTCTGCAGGTCTGAAAGAAAGTCATCCTCACGATGTTATTATTACACAGGAGGC
>JAISMV010000152.1 GCA_031276535.1 Flavobacteriaceae bacterium | reverse complement strand
TTAGCGGGCTAAATCAAGAAGAAAAAGTGAAAAAGACGCTCAAAAGAGCTTAAAAAGAATGCAAAATATAATTAGAACCTAAAAATAAATAGTTGAATAAAATTTAAACAGGCTCTTAGTATTTTTTCGGGCGCATTATTGAGCCTTTCGAATATTCAATTATCAGAGGAACGGTTTAGCTTTTTCATTATGAATTCAGCCAGTATCACCCCTATGACACATCCTGTAAAATCCGCCAATATATCAAGAAATTCAAAAGTTCGTCCTATTGACATATATCCTTGTAAAAATTCGGTCAGAACGCCATAGAGTGTAAAGAAAATTACACAAATGAAAGGGTTTTTTGCAGGGAACGAACTTATTGATCCCAACAGGGATAATCCTAAGAATGCTACGGTATGATTTATTTTATCGTTATACGTTATTCCTAAAAACTCAAATCCTTTACCTGCCGAAGGCCTTAATAAAAGCCATGTTAAGATAATAAAGTAAAAACCTGATATGATCTTTATTGTGAGATTATGGTTATCCAACCAATTCTTTATATTTTTCCGCATGTAATAAATGAGAGGTAGAGGAATCTGTTATTTCTACTTTTATTATCCAGCCTTTTCCATAGGGATCGGTATTTACTAAATCCGGAGAGCTTTCCACTTCAGGATTCAGTTCCAGTATTTTTCCACTTACAGGCATGAAAAGATCTGAAACGGTCTTTACTGCTTCAACACTTCCGAAAACTTCACCGGCAGCCAAAGTATCTCCTATACTTTCCACATCAAGGAAGACAATATCTCCCAATTCCTTTTGGGCATAGTCTGTAATGCCTATATAGGCTGTGTTATTTTCAATTTTCACCCATTCGTGTTCCGGGCTGTATAATAATTCTGAAGGGATATTCATATTTTTATTGTTTTTTGTGTTTACAAATATAGGATTAATTTCCGAATGTAAATGTTGCGCTTAATCCTGCCCGTATGGTGGATAATGGATACGCAGTCGATATTTTATATTTGGTGATCATCTGTTCGTAGAAGAATTTCAGGTTGAAATTTTTAGTAAAGTTATAATCCGTAGAAAACTTAATAGAAACTAGATTTTGCCCTCCTGTCACCTGAGAATCCATTTCCACTAAGCGTCTGATGGTTGTTTTGTTGTCCCTGATGGATAAATCTCCTCTTATGTTCAGATCTCCGGTTATGGTTTTAGTCGCTCCCCGGTATCTCATCTTCAGTTTTACATCTTTTACAATATATCCCAGCCCAAATACTACTTCATTTCCATAGTCTTCCTGCAGGGTATAGTTCGTTAACCCTAAAGAAAATATCCGGTCTTTATTGTAAGCTGCCCGCATCTGGATGTTGTTCCTCATGGTGAGGTCGACTCCGACCAGAGGACTGAATCCTTCTGTCATTACCACAGTTCCGTATGTGTAGTAATTGTATCTGTTTCCGTTTATGTCTTTCTTCGGCGCCGTGTCATCCGTTATGGACTGAAAATAATCCGGATTCGTTTGTACGCCGTTTACGGTATAATTGGAAATATAACTGTGATTTATCCGGAATTCTTTAAACCAGTAATTTATAAACGGAATGTTTCGTAATCCTCCGTAGGTAATTTTCCAGTTTGGAATCGGAAGTCCCCGTTTGTAGCCTAATTTCTGGTTGCTCGGGTTTCTTCCCGTAAATGCGGAAACAAAAGATGGTAACAAGACCTCGGAGTTCGTCAGTCCATATCCTTCTACGTATCCGTCGGAATTTTTCACAATGGGTTGTCTCTGGGATCTCGCTACTATTTCGGATAAGATTTTGGAGTTCTCAATTATTTTATTGTATACATACTCTCCTGATTTAAACGCTGTAGAAATGGAAATTACGGTAGAGCTGAACATCGCGGTTCTATTCTGGAATGTATTGATGCGTACTTTTGTAATGGAATCAATGGAATTGAATCCGGAATGTGACAGTGTTTTTTGGTGATTCCTCATAATGTTTAAATCGATCTGTAATTGATTTACGGGTTCTAACTGTAAACTGGCGGTCAATTGAGAGTTGTCTGTCCTTACGTACGGACTGGTCATAAATTCACTTACGGAAACCCAGCCTTCTGTTACCGCCCGGTTTCTTAGATCAAACTGGGAACCGAATAAAAATCCGAAAGTAGGTCCCGTGGAAGAACCTGCATAACTTCCTACACCAAAGAAATTCGGTTCTGGTAAAAATCCCGGCAATATAGTTCCTTTATTTTCATTAACCTGAACCTGTCCCCGTCTGAAACTGCTTGCCACCATCCATAAATAATCCGTAAATTTATATTTGGTTTTAATGATGTATTTTTTAAATGATTTAGGCTTCTTGAGGGTAAAGTTGGTTTCATATGCCCGATTTAAAGAATCTATTTCCCGTTGTCTTTTTCTTCTTTTTTCTTCAAATTTTTTATAGTTTGTAAAGTAGTTATAAAACTTGTTGAAATCTACGTTCCCCATTATGGTAACGGTTTGTGCATTTTGGGCGGTATTTCCCAAGCTTCTCTTTCCCGGGTCTGAATTGAAATTGTCAAAGCCGGTCAGATAGCTTGAACTCGCCTGCCAGTCGTATTGGCCTGTATATCCTATTTCCAGCGAGGTAAAATCCATGTAAGGCAATAGGTGGATCGGTACTTTATAATTTGCCTGAAATCTTTGATTGTAGCTTATAGGTCTTCCTGATCTGAGCAATTCGCTCCAGATCATTCTGTTATCCGGCAATCCGTTTCCTGCGTCATCTAAAATAGTCCTCGTGGAGGAGGTGAAATCCAATTTCAGGGAACGGGTAAGATTAAATCCTATGTTATACTGCCATCCAAATAAGAAGTTATTGGCGAATACCGGATTATAACTATTCGGATTTCCATTCAGATATGCGTTTAGGTCTCTGTATTGGAATTCGTTATAGGTTCTTGCTACCTCTGTTCTGAATGATACTCGTGTCGGAATCGGATTGAAGTTAACTTCTTTTACCCATTTTAAGTATTTGGCAAATCTACTGGTATCCTGAACTATTCCCAATTTCCTGAAAGGCTGGTAATAGGTCGTTCTGGGGGTAAAGTTATAATCCAGAGATGCTTGTAAATCCTGCCGTAAATTATAGGAAGTATAGACGTCTCTATAGTATTCCGTCGAATAAGAAAAAGAGGTGGATAAGTTTTCCACGTCATAGAATTTGGGTTTTTTATTCGTTGTTCTGTCTTTTCTCAGGTTGGTTACGGAAATATTTTTTTGTGATGCATAGGTTCGTACTATCTTTTTGAGCTCTTCTTTTCTTGGGTCATTTTCTAATTTTACATCGTTATCCAGCGGATTATATTTAGGGTCTGTAAAAGTCTCGGAAACGCTGACATTCACCGGAATCTTCAATCCCCATTTTTCCGGCAATACTCTGTCCACATTCACGGCTGCGCTTACCATGTATTGTTTGGTCTCATCCTGGCTTCTTTCGCTCGGCTTGCTGTCTATGGCTCCAAAACCTACGGATTGATAGGTTCCGGATGCCGATACTTGTGCAAGGTCTGCCAGATTGAAATTGATACTGGCATTTGCTGCATATCCGTTTTTATTATCTATGCCGGATAGCCGTAATTCATTCAGCCACAGTATTAAATTTTTTTCCGTTCCTTGTTCGTTATTTCTAGCTCCCATCATAATAGAGGTAATATTCCCTATGGACGGACGTCCTTTTACATAAATCGTTCTGTCCGGGTCTCCTGTTATGCTGCTTACAAAACGAATGGTGCTGTTATACGGATTGCTTCTGTCTTTCTCATTTTTAGCGGCTACCAGATCATTTAAATTTAATTCCAGAGTATTTTCTACAGGCCAGATGTCCAGTTCTCCTATTGCTGTGTTTGGGGTGTTCTTCAGCGAAATTTCGTATTCGTAGTAATTATCGGACAAATCGCTTCCTAATCTGATAAAAAATTTGGTACCTTTTATTAGGGAAAATGAAGGATTGTTCAGTTCCTCTGCATGAACAAACATTTTTAATGTTTCATATCGTCTCATGTCCAAGGCTATATTTTTATAAATTCCTCTTGGCTCGTCATGTTTCAACTTGTTGATCTCCATTTTTAACGAGGATTCATTCTGCATTTGCGTACCGATGGTATTTCCCAGAATTTCCCTGCTGATTCCCGGAGGAAGCACATAAGGCGGTTTTGATGTGGAATTTTCTTCCAGATTTACGGCGCTTATGCTTACATTTTGAATATCCGACTGAACTCCTGATCCTTCATCGTCCGGATTAGAACTGTCATAAGCGATCTTCCTTTCGTATTTCCTCCAATCACTCCGTACCAGATCAAAAGTGGCAAAACGCAAGGTTGCCGTATTTGAAAATCCTTTCATTAACATACGGATATACCTCACATTGTTTAATATCTCTTCTGAGCCTAATCCTTCTTTTTTGTAATCGGAAACCGGAATCCGCACCAAATACCAGGTAGTATTTCCTGCTTTCCCGTTCGGAAGAGCTATGCCGCTGAGAGTTTTTTTATCTACTATGTAGGAATCCGTATTATTTTTTAAATCCGAATCCAATAAAGATAATCTGTATTGGGTGTAATTTTCCGTTTCATCCAGATTAAAATCTCTGTTCAGATCTTCTGCATCCGGAGATGCCGAAGAGGTATTCATGGAATTGGACGGAGAGTTAGCTTCCGGGTTTCTGAAATATTTATATCTGTTTACAATGGAGCTTTTATCTGATGAGGAATCCCAGCCTCCGTGCAGATAAAACACAAAATCATCTGCAGAAGGGTCTATTTCCTGAGTAATGGAATTTCTTATTGTTGATAGATCAGGGTTTATGCCTTTTACGTAATCTACATAATCTTTGAAGAACCACATCTCATCAATGTCGGATAATCCGTCATATCCTATATCTTGTCTTTTTCTGGCTTCACCTTCCGTATCAAAAGCATATACCAGCGGATAGTTTTTGGGCTGAAATCCCCAAGGGCTTTCCGTCATTTCGGTCTTTCCTTCTGTAATTCCATTTTCATACTGCATGTATCCGTCTTTCAACACATCTTCGGAGACATTTCCCAATTGTATGATCAGCTGAGGTTTGGAACCTAAAGGATTGGAGCCGGGAGAATCATTGTCTGCATAGGGATCCATCATCCAGAATTCCACGTATTCTATATTTGCTTCCGAAAAATTAGTTACGGTTACCGGACGCATCAATCCTCCCCACCGATCGTTTTCTACATCTTCCAATACCGGATTGAAGTTATAGGGACCTCTTTCCCGGGGATAGAAAGAAACGTCAAAAGTGTTCATATACAGCTGTTCTCCGGCTATATAATCTCTATCTGTAAATATTTCCTGATTTTTTACTCTTCTTTGTGAATGTATGGAAAGTGCATCGTTATCAATTCCTGCCGGCTGTCCTCCCCCTATTCCGAAAAATTGAGGGTCTATGTTATACCAGCTCGTCAATCCTCGTCCAAAGCCGTCTTTGAGCTTATGTCCCTGATTTCCTATCTTAAACTCCGATGTTTCGGGTTTGCTGGCAATACCCCAATATCCCGGATCTTTCAGGCTTATTTTAGAAGCGGTAGTTTCAAAATCGTCTATGTAAGACTGGTCGTCAATGACTTTATTTTCTCCCGGAATTAATGCCGCTCCTTCAATTTTCAAACTCATATTGGATTCGGCTTCGGTTTTAACTCCCGGTATCAGGTTTGCAAGTCTGGTTAAGAAAGGAACCTGCTTATTCAACATCATATTGAACCCTACCATGGAGTTATTTACCGGTTCCGAACCAAACTGAATCTTCTGGATTAACGGTCTTTCTTTGTAGTTAATAAAGGTGGCTCCTACCATAAACTCATCACTGAATTTATGTTCGACATTCAACCCCATGAATCTCTTCTTTTGCATGTTAAATGCAAACTGATTTTCCAGACTTATATTAATCGGTACTCCTGAATTTTTATAGGTTTCGTTAATGATCGTTACCATTCCCATCTGATAATCCACCACATAATCGGCTCCTTCCATCAAAGTCTGCCCATTTGCCGTTACTTTCACGGAACCTTTGGGAACGTTAAAGGCACCTAACGGAATTCCACTACCCACGGTTCCCTTGAACCGTCCTTCAATGGTGTATCTGTTGGCCAGAGGATCGGAGGTTACTTCCTTACTGTTTTTCAGGTTTGTATATAAGCTTTCAAAAACATATTTGGGATTTACGGATAGATTGGTTAAAAACTTTCCGAAAGGCTCTGCTTTTGTGAAAATTAATTTTCCTTTCTGTGAGTCGATAGTAATTCCGGGTACAAAGTCAAAAATACCGTCTCCTTTTCCGGAGGCGGAGGCATCGTTGTTTTGATTCAATCTGTCCCAGTTTAACAGTTGTATCAATTGTCTGTCCTGAACTTTGGGATCCGGAAGGTAATTTATCTTTCCTTGTGAGGCATCCTGATACATTACGTTCAGCATAAAGTCTTCCGGTGTAATCTGCGCACCTTCCATGGAATAAATATTCTTCATCATCAGGTTCCACATGGGAGAAGTTGTTAATACAACCTGATTGGGCTTTAGTAACTTAACTATTAACACGCCTGATGCTTCACTGGAAAATTCTCCTACCTTATATATTTTTCCCGGCTTTCTGGAGTCCGTGTACTGGAAAGCCACGGCTAACAGCTGGTCATTGTTCAGTTTTTGGTTCAGGGAAATATATCCTAACTGGGTATTATAGGTATATTCGGATTCGGATAATTTTTTCACTCTTTTGTGAACTACAAAGTTTTCTCCGCTTACGTAATTTTCGTTGGGTCCGGGAGCACTTACGGTAGGTAATGAAGCTCCGTTGATGCTGCTGTATGCGGTGGATGCATCTCTGATGTTGCTTAATGCGGAAACTTGTGTATAGAGCCCTAAATTGGAATTATCAGGTAGTTCGTTTGTCTTGGTCTCTCCCAGGTCTCTTAAAGCCAGAATGGGGTGCTGTTCCTGAAGGTTGGTGTTTCCCAGGTCTATTCTCCACACTTCCATTCTTGTTATGTTAATGGTGGAACTTATAAGCGGATAATTTTCCAGGGTTTTGTCGTAGTTGTTTCTGAAATGGTGCGCTAAAAAATAGTGTTGGTTTTCGTCGTATTCGGTTACTTTGATCTTGAATGTATTGACAACTCCTCCTCCTTGCACGGTGATGTTCCGGGCTTCTGACTGCTGTTCTGAGAAAACGGCGCTCAGGTATGTGTTTCCGAACTGAAAATCTCCTTTTACACCAAATAGTGACTGAGCTCCTGTTATGAGGCTCGTACTTAACGGCATATTTATATTCCCGAATTCTATTTTCTTTATAATGTTATCTTCTCCTCCACTGGCTCCGTTGGGCAGATTTCCGGCTCCTCCCGGAATCCATGCCAGATTTAACCGGTTTTCGAAATCAAATCCGGCTTGTGTATCGTAATTCACTCCTAACTGAATGTTCTTACCTACACTTCCCAAAAGATTCATCTGAATCCTTTGTCGGATGTCTATGGTGAAATTTTGTCTGTTTTGGGGTAAAATCTGGGGATTGTCAATTTTCTGATATAGAATTCCCAGATCGAAGGAAGCAAAGCCTGAAGGTTTCAGTTCTATTCTGTTGCCTCCGAAGATTTTTTCAAATATCTTTGATCTTACGGTAATTCCCGGAATAAAGCTTTTGCTTTTTGTTTCTTTTCCATCTTTATTAGCTCTGCCGATCTCATCCTGCAAACGGGAACGTTCGCGGTAATACTCATCGGCTTTTTGCTGCATTACGTATTGGGTATACTCATCGGCAGTCATTGTAACAGGGGAACCTACTACAATTCCACCTATTTTAGGGTATAGTACGTAATTTCCTGTTTTGTAATCATAATAAGCTTCGTACTTGACAGGATTGTCAAGTTCCAAACTTTGTTCTTGTCCTTCATCATTCTTTTGTGCAAATAAAGAATTGCTTCCCAAACAAAAAATAAGTATAAAAAGCAAGCCATAATGAATATTCTTCAATGCTTTCAAAGTTTATAGTTTTTTCAGAGTCTCCTTGATAAGATTTTCTACTTCTATCGTTGGATTGTTTTCTAAAATTTTGTCTATTATTTTCTCTGTAATCTTTTTAGAAATTCCTAAAACCTCTAATGCACTTAACGCTTCAAATTTATTTTTATTGTTTAAACTGCCTCCCAAAATTTCAGATGTTTCAAAAGCAGTCAGTTTATCCCGTAGATCAAGGATGATTCTTTGTGCTGTTTTTGCTCCGATTCCTTTAATTTTCTGTAATGCCGTATCGTTACCGCTGGAAATAGCCGACGATATTTCCGCAACGGACATGGAAGACAGCATCATTATGGCAGAGGCGGGTCCGACTCCATTTACGCTAATCAACAGGTTAAACAGATTCTTTTCTGTCTGGGTGGAAAAACCATATAGCAGATAAGCATCGTCCCTTATTATTTCCTGAATATACAACAAGGTCTGTTTTTGTTTCTGAATACTTGTATATGTTTGTAAACTAATGGTTGCAGAATACCCTACTCCATTGCAATCTATGACTACACTGGAGGGAAATATTTCGAAAATAGTTCCTGATAAGTGAGTTATCATTTGAATAACTTTTTTACGAAAATAAGTATTATTTTCTTAATTGGGCATCTAACACTGCAAGTGTTGCCAAATTTACTATCTCATCTACACTTGAACGCATGCTCATAATGTGGATGGGTTGACCTAATCCCATTAAAGCCGGTCCGATGATCTGGGCTGATTTTAATCCTTTCACTAATTTAAAGCTTAGATTTGCCGATGTCAAATCCGGGAAAATTAAGACGTTTGCCGCTTTTCTACCTATTTTAGAGAAAGGAAATGCGCTCAATAAATCTTCATCTAAGGCAAAATCCGGCTGCATTTCGCCATCGACGATCAAATCCGGTTCTATTTCATGAAGAATACGAACCGCTTTTGCCACTTTTTGGGAAATAGGTGAATAGTTTGAAAAATTTTCATAGGAAAGCAAAGCTACTCTGGGCTTCACTGCCAAAGCTCTGGCAAAATCAGCGGTAAGCTGAGTGATCTCCACCAGATCATTGGTTGTCGGGTCTACATTAACGGAAGTATCGGCTATAAAAATAGGACCTTTTTTAGTTATAAGAATCATGGCAGAGGCAACTTTTTTAGAAGTTCCTGATCTGCTAATTACTTCTAATATAGGATGTAATGCTCCTTTGTAACTTTTCGAAAATCCGGTTAGAAAAGCATCTGCATCGCCCATTTCTACCGTTAACGGTCCGTAATAATCTCTGCTTTTCAACAGTCGGTTTGCCTGATAAATGGAACTTATTCCATTTCTTTGTCTCTTGCTGTAAAGATAACTTGCATATTTCTCAAACCGTTCTTTATTTTCAGCTTCTTCCATATCCCAAACAGGAATATCTATATCCAGATTATATTGTTTTTTTGTTGCTTCAATTTTGGATCTTCTACCTAATAGAATAGGCTTGGCGATGCCTTCGTCAACAAGGATCTGCGCGGCTTTTAATACGTTATACTCTTCTCCGTTGTTTAGTAATACTTTTTTAGGATTCGCTTTTGCTCTCGTCTGAAGGATCCTGATCAATTTTTGATCCGTACCCCCCATCCTGTCCAGCAGTTCTTCTTCGTATGCTTTCCAATCCGTAATATTTTTTTGTGCTACTCCACTATCCATAGCTGCTTTTGCAACTGCCATGGAAACTTTTGTAATTAATCGGTTATCGAAAGGTTTAGGAATGATGTATTCTCTTCCGAATTTTATATTTTTTACATTGTATGCCAAACTTACCTGTTCCGGAACACTTTCCTTTGCTAAATCCGCCAACGCTCTCACTGCGGCTAGCTGCATTTCCTGATTAATGTCCGTAGCACGTACGTCCAATGCTCCTCTGAAAATGTAGGGGAAGCCCAGCACATTGTTTACCTGATTAGGAAAATCACTTCTTCCGGTTGCCATGATAACATCTTTCCGGGTTTTTATAGCCAGGTTATAATCTATTTCCGCCGTAGGATTTGCCATGGCAAAAACGATCGGGTTTTTATTCATGGAAAGCAACATTTCAGGAGATACGATATTTCCCCGGGAAAGACCTATGAATACATCGCTGTTTTTCATGGCGTCTTCCAGTGTTCTGTTATGGGTTTCTACTGTAAATTCCTGTTTTTCTTCATTTAAATCCGTACGTCCTTCATAAATGACTCCTTTACTGTCACACATCACAATATTTTCGGATCTTGCTCCCAATGCTTTGTATAATCTTGTACAAGCTATGGCTGCTGCTCCTGCTCCGCTTATTACAAACTTCACTTTTGAAATTTCTTTTCCTGCCAATTCTAATGCATTGATCAATGCTGCCGATGAGATAATGGCTGTTCCATGCTGATCATCATGCATTACGGGAATATCCAATTCGGCTTTTAATCTTTTTTCTATTTCAAATGCTTCGGGCGCTTTTATATCTTCCAGATTAATTCCCCCAAAGGTTGGAGCCAGAGCTTTTACAATTTCTATGAATTTATCAGGGTTTGTTTCATTTACTTCAATATCAAAAACATTAATCCCTGCAAAGATTTTAAAAAGCAATCCTTTCCCTTCCATTACGGGTTTGGATGCTTCCGCTCCTATATCTCCCAATCCTAATACGGCCGTCCCGTTTGAAATCACAGCTACTAAATTTCCTTTGGATGTATATTTATAAATATCTGTAGGATTTTCATAGATCTCTAAGCAAGGTTCCGCGACACCCGGAGAATATGCTAAAGCCAGATCCCTCTGGGTTGAATGAGATTTTGTAGGTATAACTTCTATTTTTCCTTCCGGTTTCAAACTATGATATTCCAAGGCGGCTTCTTTTAGGTTTTTCTCTTTTGACATTTTCTATTTAAATATTTCAACTTACAAAGGTAAATATTTTTATTTTATGATATGAATACAATTTTAATAACTTGTGATGAAAAATTATACTTTTTATTCTGTTTTGTTGTTTGTCTGCTTTTATCTCTTGTCATATTGCATTTACGGATTGAGTCTATCTATATCTGTTTCTGTGTAATCGAAGCACAATTAGTGTGAAAGACAAAGGTCATCAGGAGAGTTATGAAGCGGAATGATTTTTTTTCATATTGCTGATTGAATGTAGTTTTTTGAGATTTTTTCACTAAAAATCAGACAAGATAAAAAATAGATTGTTTGAATAAAAATTGTGTCAGTTAATGAGTTAGAAAATAAAAAAAGTATCTGATTCAGATACTTTTTTCAAAAAACAGAATAAAATTATATATTTTCTATTAACCTTTAAAAGTTTTCAATTTTTCTGTTAGTTTAGGGACTATTTCAAACAGGTCTCCCACTATTCCGTAGTCTGCCGACTTGAAGAAAGGAGCTTCCGGGTCGTTATTGACAGCTACAATAGTCTTACTGCTGTTAACTCCCGCAAGATGCTGTATTGCTCCGGAGATACCTACAGCGATATATAATTTCGGTGCAATTGCTTTTCCTGTTTGTCCCACGTGTTCGGAATGAGGTCTCCACCCTATGTCTGCAACGGGTTTGGAGCAGGCTGTTGCTGCGCCGAGAACATCTGCCAGTTCTTCAATGATTCCCCAATTTTCAGCGCCTTTCATTCCACGACCTGCACTTACTACCACTTCAGCTTCTTTTAGGTCTAATTTTCCTGAAAATAATTCGGTACTTTCCACCTTGTAATGAGTATCCGAAGGAATGTTTACGGAAGGATTTTCTTCTGTTCCCGAAACCGGATCTTCTTTTGCTCCTATCGAATTTAATGACAGGGTAATTACTGCTTTAGAGTCGGATGTTTCTACAATAGCGATCCCCTTTCCTGAAAAAACCTGCCTTTTTACTCTGAACGGAGATGTGGACAATGGAGTGGAAATAACATTGGTGATGTATGCCGCCTCTTTTTGTTTTACCACATAGGGCGCTATGGAAATGCTTTCGTTAGAATGAGAAAATAATAAATAATCTCCCTCCGTAAGTTGAGATACCACTGTTGCGTAAACTTTCGGATCGAAAGTTTTCAGAGCATCGTTTTTCACATTCAACACTTTGGAAGCTCCGAATTTGTACAAAGCCTCCGGAGAATCGCCGGCGTTGATTGTAATGGCTGTAACGCTGTCACCCAGAGAGTCTGCTAAAGTTTTTGCATATGAAACCACTTCAAATGCTGATTTTTTATATTTTCCGTTTGAATTTTCGATATATGCGTAAATCATTTTTTTCTTGTTTTTAAATTAAACATCAGGATTTGAAATAATTAAATTACTTTGGCATCTTCATGAAGCAGTCGTACCAATTCATCTATATTGTCTTTATCGACCCAGACAATGTTGGAACGGGATTTAGGTTTTTCGTATTCAACAGTTGTGACTTTTGTTCCTGAAAATCTGGGTTCTACCACGGTCAGCGGTTTAGTTCGGGCTGTCATGATTCCTCTCATATTGGGGATTTTCAATTCATTTTCTTTTACTAATCCTTTCTGTCCGGCAAGTATTACCGGTAAATCCAGAGATATGGTTTCTTTGCCGTTGTCTAATTCCCGGGTTACTTTAACGGAGTTCTGGTTTATTTCCAGACCTATTACGGCGTTTACAAAAGGAAGGTTCAGTTCTGCCGCAACCAGTCCGGGAACTAATCCTCCGTTGTAATCCAAAGATTCTTTTCCCAACAAGACAATGTCATAATTTCCTTCCCGAGCGACAGTTGCGATTTCCCGGGCAACTATTTCACTGTCTAAAGGCTCGGCATTGATGCGTATTGCATCTTTTGCCCCGATAGCCAAAGCTTTTCTCATTACAGGTTCTACAGAGGCATCTCCCACCGTAACGATGGTGACTTCCGCACTTTGTTGTTCCTGAAGATATATAGCTTTGCTTAAACAAAATTCATCTTGTGGATTGATGACATATTGTATCCCATTTTTGTCAAATTGTTTGTTGTCTTGAGTAAAATTAATTTTTGATGTAGTATCAGGTACACTACTAATTGCTACTAATATTTTCATTTTACATATTTTTTCAGGGCTAAATATAAACAAAAATTATTATGCATGCATAATAATTTTTAATATTCTTATTTGTGGTTAATTTTTAATATCATATAAAACAAAGGTTTATTTATGTTTTAGTAATAGTGTCTCTGGTTGCATGGAATCCACACAATGAGTATATGTTATAATAATTTACAATAATATTGTATAAGCAAATAACAACAGATTACTTTCTATTATTTAAGTATTGTTCAATCTGACAGGGTAATTTTTTTCTTGAATTTTTAATCAACAGATATAAAATTCACATAGGATTATCCATGTTTTTAATTATTCAAAATTAAAAATATTTTCTCTACATTCAAATGAATATTTTGAAATAAGTATCGTCCATGAAGATCATACGAAATTGTTATACAATTTCAGATGATAATCCTTTTCTTAACAAAGCATTGTTTATAGGTAATAGATCTTCTTTAGAACCTGTTTTCACTTCACATTTTCCTTTATAATGAACCAAGAAAGTACATTGTTGCGCTTGTTCCAATGTGTGTTCACAGATTTCTATCAAACAGTCAATTACAAAATCAAAAGTATTTACATCATCATTGTGTAAAACAATCACATGAGGAGTTTCCTCCTTGACCAGAGTATCAATATCCTCCTGTTCTTTCCATTGAGGGTGGTTATTGTAAATCATAACGTAATAAAATTGAAATCCAATTGCTTTTTGACCATTTCTGCACAAATTTTAAGCCATACTTACCAGCTTCTGCAATAATGTCATTAAAATCGTGTTCGTATATACCGCTTAGGAGTAATTGTCCGTCGGGAGTAAGATTTTCGGCATAGGTTTTCATATCTTTCAGCAAAATATTTTTATTGATATTAGCTAAAATAATATTGAAAGAACGATTTCCCAATAAATCGGCATCTCCTGATTTTATCTGTAATGTTATTTTATTTTTTTCTGCATTTTCCAAAGCATTATTATAAGACCAGTCGTCAATGTCTATTGCTTCTACGTAATTTGCACCTCTCATCTTTGCAAAGATTCCCAGCACTCCGGTTCCGCATCCCATATCCAGCACATCCTTTCCCTGAAAATCCATGGAAAGCATGGCATGAAGCATATTGTAGGTAGTTTCGTGATGTCCCGTACCAAAAGACATTTTAGGCTCTATAACGATCTGATAGGGTATTTCCTTTCTTTCAGGATGAAAATCCGTATGAATATAGATTTGATTTTCGACCAGTACCGGTGAAAAATTTTTCTCCCATTCTTCGTTCCAGTTAATATCCGGCGCCGGTTTCTTCTCATAGGAAATCTGTACATCCGGTGAAGACAGGACGGGAAGGTCTTGGATGTCGGTATCTTCCGCTGTTTTTATGTATGCCAGAAAACCTGTTTCTGTTTCAATAAAACTTTCAAAAGGGAGTTCTCCCAGGTAAGCCACTAAAATGTCTCGCCAGGGTTCAGGGGGGATGATAGTAAATTGATACTCTGTGTATTTCATGGAAATCTTTTAAACGGATGCAAATTTAGTTTAAAAAAATAAATCCCCCTATCTTTCTTTTGGTTTAAAAATAAGATAAAAAAATTGACTTATCTTATTATTTAAAAAAAAGACTACTACTAAATAAAGATTCTAAAGTAAAGTTTTCAACTACAGGTTAATTGCAAGAATTAACTTTTTTAAGTTTATAATGTTATCAGCCCTCACTACGATTATATAACTCGTAATCAATCTATTTTTGTAACAGTAAAAATTAAATTATGGTTTGTAATTATAATATACTTTTTATCCTTACTCCAATTTCCCCCAATAATTCACGCCTAATTTTATTATAAACTCACAAGAACATATAATCGCAAATTACATTAATTGTTAACTATGATTATAAAAAATAACGACTTTTAAGTTTAAAATAACAACTAAATGTAATTTGTTACAAATATCAAAAAAATCATGAATAAAAATTATGGAATTCCTCATTTTTGGTTTTTTAATAATAATGAACATTTTTTAGTTAATAAGCAAAAAACAGGTGTGAATCAATATGTTGTATCAAATAAATAGGGCTAAATTAGGAATTTAGTAGTACAACATGATTAAAATCATATTTTTTTAATCCTTTTTCAATAGTTCTTTCATTTGCAGAATATCGGGAAATTTATTGGAATAACTACCTGATAATTTAGCTAGTAAGCTAAATATATATTCCTGTTTTTTCAAAAGCTGAGGGTTGAGCCGGAACTTTACTTATTGATAAACATAAACTATTATAAGTTCAGGTATTTTTATTGTAAACATTTTGTTATCGAAATTTCTTAATGTATTTTTGGCAGAATTTAAAGGAATTAAACACTGGAAGATGAAAAAAATTTTCAATATATTATTTTCAACTAAGACAACAGCAATACTGTTGGTATTATATGCCGTAGCCATGGCATGGGCTACATTTGTTGAGAATGATTATGGTACCTCCGTAGCTAAAGAATTGATATATAATTCAACATGGTTTGAGGTGATTATGCTCATTCTGATTCTCAATTTTATCGGGAATATGAAAAGATATCAATTATGGTCGCTAAAAAAATGGCCGATTTTAGCTTTTCATCTCTCATTTGTTTTTTTGTTTGTAGGAGGGGCTATTACACGATATATCAGTTACGAAGGCACCATGCAAATCAAAGAAGGAGAAACCAGCAATGAAATTGTATCGGATGGAACGTTTTTTAAAGTGCAAATAGCTAATGATCAGGGAAAATTGAGAGGTTATAATGATATTCCTTTTACTCTTACCTCAGATAATATTCCTCTCCTGTTGAAACCTTTTCAAAAACGATTCAAAGCCCAATACGAGTTTTTAGGTAAAAGAGTCGTGCTTGAAACCACCGGATATATTCCCCGAGCGCAGGATTCGTTACAAACATCTAAAACAGGAAAACAAATTCTTAAAGTAATAACCATAGGAGAAAAAGGAAGAAAAACAGTTTGTATAGAAGAAGGCTCCACCAGGCAGGTTGGAAATGCTTTGGTGAGTTTTAATATAAACATACCCGATGCGATCAATATAGCGCTACAAAATGGAGAAATGACCATTTCCTCTCCTATGATGGGGCGTCGTATGATCATGGCTACCCGAAAAGAACTTGCCGTAGAAGGAGAAAACAAAATACAACCCTTACATTTAGCCAGTTTATACCAGTTCCCCAATGCCAGTTTTGTAATTCCTATCCCTCCCCAACAAGGGAAAATAATTCATTACGAGGGAGATAGGAACAAGAATTCGGGAGATTCGGATTTGATCTTTATGAAAGTTTCTACAGACAAAGAGACCAAAGAATTTTCATTTTACGGAAAAAAGGGAATAACAGGATTACAAAAGCAGGTTTTAGTAGACGATTTATTGCTTTCTGTCGGATATGGTTCTAAAATTTATAAAACCTCGCCGTTCCATTTAAAATTAAATAAATTTGTTATGGAACATTATCCGGGAAGCAACAGCCCTTCTTCCTATGAATCCGAGGTCTCTGTTATAGATGAAGGAAAAGAAATCCCGTATAAAATTTACATGAATCATATTCTGAATTATAAAGGGTATCGTTTTTTTCAATCCGGTTTTGATCCGGATTTGAAAGGAACTATTTTATCTGTAAACCATGATTTTTGGGGAACACTGATTACATACATAGGATATGCCTTATTAATTTTAGGAATGTTTATGACCTTATTCTGGAAAGGGACCCGATTTTGGAAACTAAATGACCAATTAAAAGAAATCGCCAAAAATAAAAAATTACATACCCTTGTTTTCCTGATGTGTATGAGTTTATTCTCATTCTCACAAAAAACAGACACCCGGGGAGAAGAAGGTTCAGCGCGAAAAGAAACTGCAATTGAAAACAAAGAAGACACTCATGTTCATGCCGATGGAACGGTACATGCAGGGAGTCATGACAAACCGGAAGTAAAGCAGGACATAAACAATAAACATGATCACTCGCAAAAAAATATTTCCGGTTTTATTCCTGAAAAACCATTGGATGGAAAAACTTTTGCCGAAAGTGTAAAAATACCCAAAGAACATTCGGACAAATTCGGAGCATTGTTGGTGCAGTCTTTTGACGGCAGAATTGAACCGGTCAATACATTGGCATTGGAAATAATACGGAAATTATATAAAAGCGATAAGTTCCATAATCTGGACGCCAACCAGTTTTTGATTTCCATCTCTCTGGATCCCATGTCTTGGGCTCAGGTGCCGGTTATTAAGGTAGGAAATAGAGGAGGGGAGGAGTTAAAAAGAATAACCAAAGCCGACGATGAAGGATATACGACCTTAATGAATCTTTTTCCCAAAGGAACAGACGGAACTCCTTACTTCGTTTTGGAAGATGAATTTAAAAAAGCTTTCGCGAAAAAACCGGCTGATCAATCCAATTATGACAAGGAAATAATTGAGTTAAACGATAAATTGCAGGTGATGCAGTCGATTATCAGCGGTCAGTATTTACGGTTTATTCCCATACAAAACGATCCGAAACATACCTGGACTTCCTGGATTACCCCTGATTTTAAAACAGACAGCATAGCTTTGAATTTGATAGGCGAGTATTTCAGATCTGCAATAATAGCGGAAAAGGACGGAAATTGGGCTCAGACAGATGCACAATTGCAAAAAATAACGGATTATCAATATAAATGGGGGAAACAGGTAATTCCTTCCCAAATAAAGATCAACTGGGAAATACGATATAATAACTGGGATATCTTCTTTAAAATAATGATATTATATGCCGTTTTAGGTATATTATTACTGATAATAGCTTTCACTAAATTATTTTCGGACAACACAAAACTATACTCCCTTATAGAATACGGATTATTAAGTATTATTGCGATTGGCTTTTTAGTGCATGGTTTTGGGTTAGGAATCCGTTGGTTTATTTCCGGACACGAACCGTGGTCGAATGGATATGAAGCGGTGATGTTTATCAGCTGGATAGGAGTTCTGGCCAGCTTTGTTTTATATCGAAACCGAAATGAATTCGTGCCGGCAGCCGGATGTCTGGTAGCCGTTATTCTAATGGGATTTGCCCACGGAGTAGACCAGATGAATCCTCAGATTACCCCTCTGGTTCCGGTGTTGAAATCCTATTGGTTGATGATTCATGTCGCTGTGATTGCCTCCAGTTACGGATTTTTCGGATTGAGCGCTTTGATAGGAGCAGTGGTTTTGGTTTTATTTATTATAAATAACAAAAAAATATCCCATAAGGTCGAAGATTCTATTAGGGAACTTACCATAATAAATGAAATATCCCTGATTATCGGAATATTTTTACTAACGATCGGGACTTTTTTAGGAGGAATATGGGCTAATGAAAGCTGGGGGCGTTACTGGAGCTGGGATCCAAAAGAAACCTGGGCTTTTATTTCAGTCATTGTTTACGCTATAGTGCTGCATTTAAGATTAGTTCCGGGCTGGAGAGGAAGATACATATTTAATCTACTTTCATTACTGGCATTTTCATCCGTAATCATGACGTATTTCGGAGTAAATTATTATCTGTCGGGTTTACATTCGTATGCAATGGGAGATCCGGTTCCGGTTCCGGTATGGATATATTTGATAATTCTGATCGTGTTTTTATTAGGCGTAGCTTCTTATTTTGCACATAAAAGAAAATTTAATCCAAGAGGAAAGTAATATTCTCACAAATAAAATAGTTATCTAAATTACCATGCGGGATTTTTCTTCGGAATTAAAATATAGAACCGCACGAAGCAGCGGAAAAGGAGGTCAGAACGTAAACAAAGTTGAGACAATGGTTGAGGCTGTTTGGAATGTTCAAAATTCACAATTTTTCACAGAAGAGCAGAAAAAACGAATTTCAGTCAAATTATTCAATAGAATTAATAAAGAAGGAGAACTCTTAGTGAGGAGTTCGGAAAGCCGTTCACAATATGAAAACAAAAGATCTGCCGAAAAAAAGATAATAGAACTGGTAAACAGAGCTCTGTATGTGCCCAAGGTCAGAAAGCCTTCTTTTCCTACCCAAACCTCTGTAGAAAAAAGGTTGACTCATAAAAAGAAAATATCGGAAATAAAAAAAATGAGAAATAATAAAAACTGGTACTGAATCCCTCCAAATAATTTTTTCATATTTTCACATTTTTTAAAATAATTTAGCGTAATTTCAACCTTTAAAATATTGAGCTATGACAAAAGCCTCAAAGAACGATTACAGTTCAGCCATGTGGATAATAGGAATCCTGTTTTTTATCTTTGGATTTGTAACCTGGCTTAACGGTCCCTTAATAACCTTTGTGAAACTCGCATTTAATTTAGACACGGATTCTAAAGCTTTCTGGGTAACTACAGCGTTTTACATGGCTTATTTCTTTTTGGCGCTTCCTTCTTCCTGGATTTTAGAAAAGATAGGAATGAAAAAAGGAATGGCGGTCGGATTATTGATCATGGCAGTCGGAACTTTTATTTTTGGTACTTTCGCCACCCAAAGGCGCTATTTAATTTGTCTGACAGGATTATTTACAATAGGTTCGGGACTTTCATTGTTACAAACCGCTTCCAATCCCTATATCAGCATCATAGGCCCTATAGAAACCGCCGCAAAGCGGATTACCGTTATGGGGATTTGCAATAAGGTAGCGGGAATTCTAAGCCCTATAATCCTGAGTTATTTTGTTTTAAAAGATATTGATAAACTTCCGGACAGAGTTAATGCGGCAACATCCGAAGTTCAGAAAGAAACCATTCTGAATGATTTTGCATCTCAAATATATATACCCTATATGGTAATGGCTGTGATCTTGGTTCTATTGGCTTTTTGGATCTTAAGATCAAAATTACCGGATATAAAAACATCGGAAAATAATTCGACGGCAGAAGGAGGATCCACTACCAAAACAAGTATCTTTCAATTTCCCCATTTATGGTTAGGAGTTTTTTGCCTGTTTGTTTATGTCGGTGTGGAAGTTTTTGCCGGGGACGGTATCGTGTCCTATGGAGCAGATTTAGGTTTGATTCAGGGAATTACAATAGACTTTTTAAACCTGTCCGTACCTTTCACCTCCATTACGTTGTTTTTTATGCTTTTAGGCTATATCATAGGATTATTTACAGTTCCCAAAGTATTTTCTCAAGAAAAAGCATTAATGTTTTCAGCTATATCAGGAATTATCTTTACCTTTGCATCCTATCTTACTACAGGATACGTTTCTGGTATTTTTATAGCCCTTTTAGGACTCTCTAATGCAATCATGTGGCCGGCGATTTTTCCTTTAGCTATTTATAGCCTGGGGAAATTTACAGAAAAGGGTTCGGCATTGTTGATCATGGGAATTGTAGGTGGAGCCATCATACCTAAGGTATATGCCCACCTGAAAGAAATCTTTCCTTTTCAGAATGCGATGTTATTGGTAGTTTTGCCCAGTTACGTTTACATTTTATTTTATGCCGTAGCCGGATGCAAAATAGGATTAAAAAAGACAAAAAACTAAAAAACGGTTTTTGTCGCATTTGATAAAAAATATATTTATAATTAATAATTTAACTATATGGAGTACAATACTCAAAGAAAAAAATTAGTTATTCCTGAATATGGAAGACATATTCAACAGTTAGTAGACCATTGTTTAACCATCGAAGACGATGAAGAACGAAATAAATTTTCCAGAGCGATCATTGATGTGATGGGAGACCTAAACCCCCATTTGAGAGATGTTCCCGATTTTCAACATAAATTGTGGGATCAGCTTTTTATGATGTCAAACTTCGAATTAGAAGTTGAATCCCCATATCCCATTCCTACCAGAGAAGAGCTGAGTACGCTTCCCAAAAAAATGGCATATCCTCCCAATGAATCTAAATACAGATATTACGGAACCAACGTTAAAAAGATGATAGAGGTGGCGAAATCCTGGGATGAGGGAGAAAAGAAAGAAGGATTAAAATATGCCATAGCCAATCAGATGAAGAAAAATTATTTGAAGTGGAATAAAGATCAGGTGGAAGATGAAGTTATCTTCAATCATTTGGAAGAACTATCAGAAGGAAACCTAAAGCTCAGCGAAGGAGATTCTTTAATGAATGTTCCCGTTCAGAATACCAATGCTAATTCCGGTGTCAATAATTTCAACTCCCATAAAAATAAGAAAGTTAACAGGAATAGTAACTATAAAAACCAAAAAAAGAACAATAACCACCCTAAAAAGCAAAAGTAAGTAATGAATATTTTTCAGATTCGTGGAGGGCAGCCTCTCCATGGCGAATTTTATCCGCAAGGAGCAAAAAATGAAGCATTACAGGTTATTTGTGCGACTTTACTTACTCCGGAGCAGGTGAGAATAAAAAACATTCCTGAAATTCAGGATATTCTGAAGCTCATAAATATTTTGAAAACAGTAGGAGTAAAAGTTACCAGAAACGCAAAAGGTGATTATACTTTTTGTTCTGAAAAAGTTGACTTTGATTTTCTGAAAAGTAAAGAATTTAGAAAGAACGGAGCACAATTAAGAGGATCCATAATGTTATTGGGAGGGCTTTTGGGAAGATTCGGAGAAGCATACCTTCCCGTTCCCGGAGGGGATAAAATAGGCAGAAGAAGATTAGATACCCATTTTCAGGGATTCATGGCCTTAGGTGCAAAATTCGATTACGACGAAGAGAAAAAATTCTATTCCGTTAAAGCAAAAGAGCTGATAGGGAATTACATACTATTAGAAGAAGCCTCTGTTACAGGAACGGCTAACGTTATCATGTCCTCTGTTTTAGCCCGGGGGAAAACCCAAATATATAATGCCGCCTGTGAACCGTACATTCAGCAGCTATGCAGAATGCTCAACAGGATGGGCGCTAAAATAGAAGGAATAGGTTCCAATCTCCTCACCATTGAAGGAGTATCAGGATTGAAAGGAACCGAGCATACCGTGCTTCCCGATATGATAGAAATAGGAAGTATCATAGGGTTGGCAGCCATGACCAGATCCGAAATCACCATAAAGGAAGTGAGTTGGGAAAACTTAGGAAATATTCCGGACACTTTTCGGAAACTGGGTATTCATATCAACAAAAAAGGAGAAGATATGCATATACCCGCTCAGGAGCACTACAAAATTAATAACTTTATGGATGGTTCCATTTTAACCGTCGCAGATGCCCCCTGGCCAGGATTTACTCCGGATTTGCTGAGCATTATTCTGGTTGTGGCAACTCAGGCTAAAGGAAGCGTATTGATTCATCAGAAAATGTTTGAAAGCCGATTATTTTTTGTAGATAAACTGATTGATATGGGAGCACAGATCATTCTTTGTGATCCGCACAGAGCAACGGTCATAGGATTGAACCATGAAATTCCCCTGCGGGGAACCGTGATGACTTCTCCCGATATCCGCGCCGGAATATCCTTATTAATTGCTGCAATGTCTGCAAAAGGAACAAGCCGAATACACAATATTTACCAGATCGACAGAGGATATGAAAATATAGATGAAAGATTGAGAGCTTTAGGCGCTGATATTGAGCGGGTCAAACCGTAATGTCGGAACGGTTTCTATAAGAGCCTGTTTAAATTTTATTGCGATTATTTTTTATTGCTATTTTTGAGATGGATTTTTTGCTTTTTATTTGAAGATTTAGCGGGCTAAATCAAAAAGAAAAAGTGAAAAAGACGCT
>JAISMV010000143.1 GCA_031276535.1 Flavobacteriaceae bacterium | reverse complement strand
GAATCTAATTTTATATTCGGATCATCCGAGAAAAGCTCCACCCATAACTTTCCGGCAGGAAGAGGTATTTGTATAGAATCTCCCTGGGTGATCTTTCCTTTTTTTATTTCTACCAGTCCCTTGTAGATAATTCCGGTCTGTTTTTTTACCGTCAGGGTATAGCTGCCTTCCACCGCTTCTTTTTGCTTTTGGGTTGTGCCCGAATTAAAATCAATTCCGGTGATAAGCTTGGCGGTTCCTGCATTTTTAACGGTCTGGGGTTCGCCATATCGGAACACCCGGGGATAAACTCCCTTGTATTTTACGGAACCGGGCGATTCGGTCTCTACAAGGGTGTTTTCTATAATGTCCGTATAAGATACCTTGGGATTCCAATGGATCTTATCCCAGGCTATGGCGCTGGAAGATTCAAGGATAAACTGTATCTGATCCGCCTGTTTGTCGTTAGTCAAAGGTAGGGTAAGCTCTCCGTTATAGGTCTGCTGGTCGGTATAGGTCTGTTCATAAACTACCTCTGTGCCTAAAAGGATCTTCAGCGTCAGGCTGTCCGTGGTTACCGGTTTGATAAACTTCCCTTTTATCGTGTAGCTGTCTTTTACGGGAACCAATAGTATCCCTTCATCGCTGACTATTGCAGAACTAGAGGAATAATTTTGGGAATAACCGTTGGGATCCTGAGGTATCGCCGTAGTATAGCTTACCTGAGGAGACCAGTTTACCCGATCGTTTTCTCCGTTGGAGTCCTCTTCGGTTCCGGATTGTACCCGGAAATACAAACGGTCTCCGGCTTTAACCTCCAGTCCGTTATGGCTCATATCTTTCGCACTGTGATCCGTGGCTCCTATCTCCCGGCTTTTAAGTATAGTCGGATATAGGATCGGTTGTGTAAAGACGTTTTTCGTAGTGTTGTGCTGGATCGTCAGCCTTACCCCGTCATTCGCAGGCTTAGCGCCTGACTGGGGTTGCTGCAGCGTTGCACTGCCCGTGATGTTTACCTTCCCGTCACAAGGGGCTGTCCATATACGCACCACATCCTGCAGTGGATGATCCTCTATCAGTTCCGCCTGTTCCTCAGGATCCACCGCCGTATCGGAATCGTCTATGATCCCCCCGCCGTTTATCGGGCTGGGAGTGTCACCGCTGCTCGTTGTAAAGGTCGGAACCAAGTTGCCCTGAGGATCTTTTTCGATATGGTTAAAGTATACCGTGCTGCCGCCTACCACCATATCCATCAATCCGTCCGCATTCACATCTGAAAAATACCGGGATATTTGGGTCTTGGTCGTTTGCTGGTCAGTTCCTGTCTGGACTCCGAAAAAAAATTTGCCCCCATAGGAGGTGGAATTGGAATAGGTGGTGGAAAACTCATTCAGGTTCTCTATCTTTATGGAAGGACCAAAGTTTCCGCTTCGGCTTCCTCCCCGATAATATAAGCTTCCATTGCTTTTAAATATTTTATCCGGAATCCCGTCCCCGTTTATATCCGCCAAGGTCGACAGTCCCTGCCCTTCGCTATAGGAATAGTTAAAGCTGGCTCCCGCGGTTAATGACTTTAAGAATGTGCTGCCGAGGGAACCCACTCCTACATACATGGAGCCGGAGACACTCGTGCTTTTATTCCCGCCCAAAGCGGTGGTCTGATCGGAAAAATCATTAAATTGAAGCTTTGATACGGGATTGACAAGCCCTCCAGAAACGCCGTCATTGCGCGTGTTCCAGGTTTCTCCTCCTTTGAAATATTCTCCGGAGCGCACATCGTCGTAATATTCAAACCGGTGGCTGTTGAATTCCTCTCCCTTGCCGTCCTTTTGTACGATCTTATCCAACAGGTCGGTATGGAAAGCTCCGGGCTTATACTGAAATTCGTATTCCCGCAGCTTCTCTGATTCGAACTCTATTTCTATTTTGGTCAGAAGACGGTTGCTTGAGCTAAGATACCCGTAACCGGCATTGCTGGTCTGTTTTTGCTTGGTAGCTTCCCTTAGTAATTTTATCACGGTATGCGCCGATTCGCCTTTGTTTCCCGCATGTATCTCTTTCAGATACAACGCCTTCGAGGTCAGACCTCCTCTGACCGGCTCATCCACCCGTTCGTATATGTACTCTATCCAATCCCCGTGGAGCTCTTCCACCCGCGAAAGCCTCCATTGAGAGATCACCTCACGTGCCTGCTGCTTGACATCTATATAAATGCCTTTCATACTTCCGTTATTGCCTCCGTAGGTATATTTCACTCCTTTGCGGTCGGTAACCTCCCATACGTAATTCCCCGGGGAATTTCCTTTTCGTTGGATCTTGGAAAAACTTCCTTCTTTGCGGGAAAAGAATAAACGGTTGGCTTCCCGGGATATTTTTTCTTTTCGGTGAGCTAAATAATTGTTCCCCTGAGAATCCCGGGTCATCAGCTGGGTTCCGTCCAAAAGGTAGACTTCCGTCTCTTTCGAAAGGTCGTAGCGAGGTACTCCCCAGCGGGTATCTACGGTAATGCCCGGAATATTCAGATCCCAGCCTTCACCAAGCAGACCGGAACCTCCGTCGCTGCTGTATTGTATTCCCAAAGAAGGGCTCATTCCGTTTCGGGCAGGAGGAAGCTCAAAGCTGTAGCTCAGATTCGCGCTGCCCCGGTTGTTCACTCCGGGAGGAGATATCAGCTGTACTTTCGCGGTAGGGTCAGCGGCTTTGATGTCGCTCATCTGCGTAGGCGTGAAGCCTGCGGTCTCGGGAGATTCGGGAGTTTTGAGAATCCCATTGATCATATCGGTAAAATGAGTGGTTCTGGATATTACCTCCTGATTTTGTATGTCTAAGCTGTCTCTTTCCAGTGCTACCCAATGCCGGGTGTCCGGGTCAAAGTAAAAGGTACGGATGTCCTGCTCGTTATAGCCATTGGGAATTTTAGTGCGGTCGTATGTCAGTTTCACTACAGCGCCTTCTTCTTTAAAGTGTTCGCCATGGGGTAAAAAACGGTAGCCTTCCGCTTGTGCGGTTACGTTTTCCATACTCATCTCCAGAGCAGGTAGATCCTGAGAACGAAGAGTTTGAAGGGAAAGCTCCTTGTCTGAAAGCAGCCGGCTGCCTAAGACTTCCAAAACGGCTCCTGAGAGTTCCAGCTTATTGTCCGCGGTATTCTGTCTGAAAGTTTTACGGGTTTGAGTGATTTGCAAGTTCAATGGATAACGATAGTCCGGTCTATCGGAAACCGGGGTACTTATGATCGTCTGCTGCAGAGGTTCTCCGTTAAGGTTAAGTTGTATTTCGGATACTTTTTCGGATAAAACAACTTCAAATTCTCCTTCATACAGGGATACCGGCTTTCCGTTGAGAGTCAGGCTTTTTCCGGTATTTCCGGGGGAAGGGTTTTTAATGAATCCTCGTACGTAGGTTTCTTCTCCGCTTTGAATGCAGGAGGTAACCACTACGGTTTCTTTTGTTTCATCTTCTGATCTTTCGGCTTCGGGGGATTCTATTTCCAAGGTAAGGTTCTTGATAATGTAACCCCAATCGGCGCCGGAAGGTATACTGAACCGGATGTGGTTCTTTCCTGCTGTCAGCCAGTCGGCATCCAGCTCTTCTTTTTGACGGCTCCAACTGTGATTGGTTGTCACCTGATAGCCTCCCCGGGAGAGCCGGTCGTTGATCGAACGGGAAATTCCACTCTTGTCGGATACTCCGTACAGTTCGTAGCTCAGGTATATTTTTTGTCCTTTTGTCGGAACTTTGTTCAATTCTATGGTGAAGTGGTTGTCTTCGGGATTATCAAAATTCTTTCCTGCTGTCAGTCCTATTATGCCTTCTTGTTGGGGAGAACGGTAAATAACGGTCTGTACTGTTTCTTCAGAGGAGATATCCTGAGTTTCCGCAAGGGAAACTTCTTTACCGGAAACTTTTCGGAGGTGTGTTTTCCGATTTTTGTCCGGTGATATTTCTGAGAGTATACTTTCTCTTTTCTCTCTTTTTTCTCCGTTTTGTTCTTCCCGATCCAACACGGGAACATAGGGCGTAAAGCTCTGAATTAGCATCACTATTAGTAACAAGATGGATATGTATCGGATTTGTAGGGTGCTGAGTTTCATTTTACCTTTATTTTTGTTAACGGAATGGTTTACTGTATGATTATTTTTTGGGTATATTCTCCTTCAGCCGAAAATATTTTCGACAGATATACTCCCGGAGGTAATCCGGTTATTTCCAACGTATGTTCTTTTTTACTTTCCTGACTATACTGGTTGTGAAGCAGTGCGCCCGAAAGATCAAATACTGCCAGACTCACCGGTGAGGAACTTTTTAAGGTCACTTTTGCCGTTATTTTTGATTTGTCGTTATAGTCTTGATAATAGTAGATCACGTTGTTCTGCTCTGCGAAAGACTGAATCTCCGGTGTGGATTTATTACATTCCGACAACAGACTCAGGGTGTGACTTATGCCGGTTTCTGATAAATTCTGTGCCTGAGGTTCCGAATGACTGTTATGATAGTTCCAGTTCTTTGGACCAAACCAGTTACTTCCATCGGTGTTCCTTATGTTGTATATGGTGTCTTGCGGCATGAGGTTCTTTAACATGAAAAACCGATACCCCGTCAGGTTTTGCTGGGTATAAAAGATAACTCCGTTTATCTTGTAATCAACTCTATAAGGAACTGATTTTTCATTATAATTTTTATATATCTGTACTTTATCTCCTTCTTTTATGTACACGCCCGACTGCGGAACAGTACTTTTCTCCTGATTGGTTATTATGTAGATCTGACCTTGTTTAATTTCAAATCCATACTGTAAAATGTTGGCTGCATCCGAAGGATTAGACTGTGGAACCAGTCCCATCTGAAAATTCTGGTTTGTGCTTTTTATGGTGGTCTCAAATAAACCTCCTCTGTCCCAGTCTATGCTCTGGTGGCTTATGGACTTGTGCTCGTTCGATGTGTCGTCCGATGCTATATGAAATCCGCCAATCTCTTTAAGTTTAAAGGTATATTCTCCTGAGGAGAGGTTTTCTATTTTCAGTTCTTTCGTAAAAAATACTCCTTCCTTTTCTACCTGAGAAGTCGCGTTATTTATCAACTGATATTCGAAACCGGGATCGCCTTTTACTATCTGTACGGTTATTGATCCGTCCTGCTGCGGATCTCCATTGTTACAGCCGGGAGAGGTCTTCTCTATGTTAGCTATCAGATTGGTTTCCCTGTATCCGAAAGTAAATACATCCCTATCATTGGCATCCGTATCAAAGAATACATTATTAAATACTATTTTCTTTCGGGCGGCATCGTATTCATCGGAAACATACATCTCGGTATCTTCTTTCTTAAATTCCCCGGTTCCGGAACGGTCTACCAGCATGTATGCCTGACCGTTGGAAGCATAATTTGTAAAATCAGTAGCCCGGGTATCAATATATGATAGCTCTATCCGGTTTCCCGTATCAATAAAACCTCCTGTCCGAAAATCTTTAACCGCCGTATCCTGATTCCATTGATAGATGCCTAAATTCACATAAAAATCTTTTTCTATATCCTGCGGATCGATAAATATTTGAGGTAAACTCTGTCCTGTCTGTGGCAAAGCCCAGCCATTGGAGCTAACTATAATAGCATCTTTCGTTTTGTTGATCCTGATCCTGTCTCCGGATTTTACTATAACATTCCACCTGTTGTTCCACTGAGGATATCCCCGTACAATAGGGTATACTTCTCCTTTTTCATTAATGAATATTCCATAGTCATTGCTCCCGTTTTGCTCCGGAACGCTTTTGGTTCCAAACTTCACAATTATCAATCCCAAAGGGTTGGATAAAGTAAATGATATATGTCCCTCGTATCCGGGTAAAGGGACTGCACTTGATAGAATTCCGGGTAAAGTCTCTGTTGTCGCTGATTTCTTTATATTTAGCTTATATCCTTCCTTTTCCGCTGTGAGGTTAGAGGATACCTCCCACTGCATTTGCCCGAAAACAGGGAATTTTCCTCCCATATTGGTTTTTACCAGCCAGTTTCTCTCCATTATCTTCATCCCCAGATAATCCTCCCGGAAAACTGTTTTTATACTCTGATCATTATCTCCCCAGATCAGATACTCCCGGTCGTGGAGAGGAGCGCATGGAAATCTTTCTATTACCAGCAGCTTATTGCGGTTGGACAAGCCGTAATTGTCCTGATTGTCGTGGCTCTCGCCTTCCGGACTGTAACTGAAATGGGGGGCTTCTTCATAGGAAGTGCCTGATCGGTTTTGATACAGTCCGCTCTTGTCGTCCCGGTATATTGCGGTTACCCGATGGTTGTATACTTTTTCCTGATAAGGATCCCACAACAGTTGACCTTCGCTGCCTAAATACGAACTTTCCAGCATGAAACCATACTTCAACGCCAGATAGCTTTCTGCTTTTATCCGCTCCAGAGGACTTAATATCCGATCGTAGATGATCAACTCGGGAAGATAACCGTTAAAGATATTGTTCGGATTGAATAACCCGGTATCGTAGCTGGAATTGTTGTGTTGGTTGGTGGAATAAAATTTTTCGCCCAACGACAGGTGTGATCTGCGTCGTTCTCCCCATATGCCGGTTACCGGACGGTTGCTGCGGTAGTAGGTGAAACTGCGCAAGGTTCTTTCTTTGTATCCGGTCAGATTTTCTTCGGGACTCAATCCGGGATGGTACATCAGATCGTAGCCTTCGTCCTTTCCGTAATCGAATACGCCGCGACTGCTCTCTGTACTATGGATTATTTTGTCCTTGTCTAATACGAAACCTTTACCTTTTACCCCGTTGATCGTCATCAGGTAATCCGCCCGGCTGAAGTGTTCTCCTGCCAGAGTGTGTTCTCCTGTAACGCCTATGAGGGTCATAGTGGATAAATTGCCGCTCTTAATTTCTATTTCCTTGCTTAACGACTGACTGGTAAGCAGCAGTCCCGGCTGGAAATTGTACATCCTGCTAAAGTTTGTTTTTTTGGATGCCTGATATTCATTGTTTGTATTGTAGTAGGTTAATCGTGCGGAATCACCGGAATAATCCTGCCATCGGTAATTACCGTTCAAATCCTTGGTAACAGCATTTGTCTTCATCCATAATACTGCTCCGGATACACCCCCGGGATTCTTCCCGGTTATTTGGGATTCTGCCTGAACCTGACTCAATAGTAGTGCCAATAGGGGAAAGAACTTCTTCATAAGCTAAGAACTTTTTTAATGTGTTGTCGAAGGTACTTATTAACTGTTAAAAAATAGTTAAAAAAATCATTTTTTTACGTATGACTTATATCATATATTTCAACAGGGTGACTTTTTGGGGCTGAATTGAACGGGGAGATTTATTTATATGACAAAATGTTCTTTTTTAAAGTTTTGCATTAAAATTGATGTATAACTTTTTGAATTAAACCATCATTTAAAGATGAATCAAAACGAACTATGGCATTTATTGATTATTATAAAATACTAGGATTAGATAAAAACGCTTCACAGGATGAGATTAAAAAAGCGTACAGGAAACTGGCGAGGAAGTATCATCCTGACCTGAACCCTAACGACAAGGAAGCAAACGTGAAATTTCAGCAGATCAATGAAGCTCATGAAGTACTAAGCGATCCGGAAAAAAGAAAAAAATATGACCAGTACGGAGAAAATTGGAAACATGCGGAACAGTTTAAACAAGCACGTCAGCAACAGAATGCAGGAGGCGGACATTACTATTATGACAATTCAGGAAATCCTTTTGAGGGATCTTCTCAAGGATTTGGAACTGAAGGTTTTTCTGATTTTTTCAGTGAACTTTTTGGAAGAAAAACAAGAAATAGCTATGGAAGCAGAAATGCAGGATTTAAAGGTCAGGATTACACCTCCGAATTACATCTTTCTTTAAAAGAGGCTGCTTCTACGCATAAACAAACCCTGAATGTAAACGGAAAGAAAATACGGATAACAATCCCCGCAGGAGTCGCTGACGGACAACAAATTATATTAAAAGGGCAAGGCGCCCCGGGAATAAACGGAGGTCCTGACGGAGATCTATATATCACTTTTGTAATTGCAGATGATCCTCATTTCAAAAGATTAAACGATGACCTTTCAACCATAGTGGAAATTGATTTATACACTGCGGTTTTAGGCGGAGAAACAACTGTCGCAACCTTAGACGGAAAAGTAAAGTTGAAAATAGCTCCCGGAACTCAAAACGATGCTAAGGTACGATTAAAGGGAAAAGGGTTTCCTTCATATAAAAAAGAAGGTCAGTTCGGAGATCTATTCGTAACTTACAAAGTAAAAATACCTACTCATCTAACTGAAAAACAGAAAGAATTGTTTAAACAATTGGCAGAATCATAAAAATACGGATTTATGAAAGATGATTTGATTACTATTAGAGAGTATTGCTTCCATTATAAAACAGAGCTTTCTTTTATTGAAGCGCTGGAAGAATTGGGGTTAATCCGCCTTTGGGAAGAAAATGATGAAAAATATATTGAAATAGATCAACTTCCCGAGTTGGAAAAATATAATCGCATGCTCTATGATCTGGAAATTAACCCGGCAGGAATTGATGCCATTCATCATTTACTGGAGAAAATTCAAACCTTGCAGGAAGAAATATCCGTTCTGCGAAATCGTTTACGATTTTATGAGTAATTATCTGTAAAAGTTCTGATTTAACTTAGTCATCAAAGGAGCAACAAAAAGATAAATTGTTGCAGCAGATATACCTCATCTTATTCCCTCCGTGTCTTTACTTTAACAACAACCGGGTTTGTTATTGGCAATGATCAAACTTTCAGCTATCACCGCTTGATGAACCTCATCTTCGTAATCCTCTTTTTCTTCCGGTTGAATTCCTAATTTTTCCATCAAGATCCAATCTTTTTCCGGTGAGGAATTCGGAGTGGTCAATAGCTTCTCTCCGTAAAAAATAGAATTTGCTCCTGCAAAAAATGCCCACGCCTGCATCTCATCGCTCATTTCTTCCCTTCCTGCCGACAGGCGTATGTAAGATTCCGGCATTATGATCCTGGCAACGGCAACAGAACGAATAAATTCCAAGGGATCTAAGTCTTTTATCTGTTCCAACGGGGTACCTTTCACTTTTATCAACATATTTATCGGTACACTTTCAGGATGTATCGGCAAATTGGCTAATTGTACCAACAAATTGATCCTGTCCTTTTGGGTTTCTCCCAAACCTAAGATTCCTCCGCAACAAACTTTTATCCCTGCTTCACGAATAAGAGAAATGGTTTGCAAACGATCCTCGTAAGTTCGGGTAGTTATGATCTTCCCGTAAAATTCAGGAGAAACATCCAGATTGTGGTTATAATAATCCAACCCTGCTTCTGCCAGTTCTTCGGACTGTTCTTTGCTGAGTTTTCCTAAAGTCATACAGGTTTCCAGCCCTAATGCTTTTACTCCTTTTACCATTTCAATCACATAGGGCATGTCCTTTTTAGCCGGATTTCTCCAGGCAGCTCCCATACAGAAACGGGTAGAGCCCGTTTCTTTTGCTTTTTTTGCCGCGCTCAAAACCTCTTGAACTGCCATTAATTTTTCTTTTTCAATGTCTGTCCGGTAATGCGCCGACTGGGGGCAATACTTGCAGTCTTCCGGACAAGCCCCTGTTTTTATGGATAACAGGGCGGATACTTGAATCTTATTCGGGTTGAAGTGTGCTCTGTGAACCGTTTGAGCCTGAAATAACAAATCATTAAACGGCTGATTGAATATTTTTTCCACTTCTTCGTAATCCCAATTGTGTCTTATTTCCGACTTCATGATGTTCTATGTATAATTTAAAATTAAAAAATATTTTTTAAGGAAAATCCAAACATGAGCCATCTTCCCGGCATCGAGACTAAGCTGGTTTCCGTGTATTCGGTATCTAAAATGTTATTTACCTGTATAAAAGCGCTGAAGTTTTTCAATTGATAGACCAAACGATCATCCATAAGGTGATAATTATCTAAAGTTACTCTGTCGTTATATCTGTAAATAATCTGATTAGTCAGGTTTTTAATTATCTTATGTTCCAACTTTACTATTAACTGATGACGTAAGTTATCCAACGAATAAAGGGAATTTTTACTATTGGAAAACTTCAATTCATTATCCAGATAAGTGTATCCCAGATTAACCGACTTAAATAACGATGAGGAAAACTGATAGTTAAGATCTACTTCAACCCCGTTAGTATTCACTTCTTTTATATTTTCCGGTCTCCATTTATCTTCTTCTTTATCTTTATTCCAATCTATCAAATTCCCGGATTCTCTTCGAAACACACTTATGGTAGTCCGGATGTTGTTATGTGATAAACGATATCCTATCTCATACGACAATGCGCTTTCGGGCTTTAAATCCGGGTTTCCGTCATTTCCCGGACTTGAATAATACAAATCGGTATAGGAAGGTATTCTATAGGTTTTTCCAAGGTTGACAAATATTTTATTCGCGGGAGTGATTTGAAACCCTATATCTATTCCCGGATACCAGAAGTTTCCAAAATCGGAATAATCTGCAAAACTAATTCCCGGGGTAATATCCAATTTATCATTAAAGAATAAAAAATGATGTTCCAGAAAAACAAAACTTACGAAGTGATCCCGCCTACCCAAATTACTAGAACTCAGATATTCCTTACGAAAATCCGCTCCCAATCCGGTTACTCCCAGCCGGGAAGTGTAGTTTGAATTCATCTCTAATCCTGCATTATTCCCAATATGCATGTTTCTGTAAAAGGAAGGATTGGATCTTATATAAAGATACTCATCCTGAGACCTTCTCCAATAAGCATTTGCAACGATCTTCAATTTGTTGATCTTTTGACTCCATCCTAAACTAATCAACGAAGTCTGAGTTTTTTCATATTGATCTTTTGCCAAAGGAGAGGAGTAAAAACCGTTAGCCCCAAATTTTTTGTTTATGATTCCTGCCTGAAACCGGATCTCCCCTTCTTTCAACTTGTATTCATTCTGATACCAAACATTTTTTATCAGATAATCCGTATTATACCGATATCCTTCTGACTGAGATGTTTCTGCCTGTAAAAATTGCGAGAATTTTTTTTCTGACATATTTATTCCTGCACCCAACGAATAGGTTCCGAACTCACCCCCTGAAACTGATACATTTATATCTTTCTTTCCTGAAGGCCGGGTTACAATATTGATGGCTCCTGCATAAGCATTCTGCCCAAATCGGCGTGCTGCCGGCCCTTTAACTATCTCTATTCTTTCAATAGAAGCCATATCAAAAGGTATATTCATCGTATTATGTCCGGTTTGGCTGTCATTCATCCGAATTCCGTTTATTAAAACAAGCACCTGTTCGAAAGAGCTTCCCCGTATGCTTATGTCCGCCTGAACCCCATGTACTCCCCGCTGACGAATATCTATACCTGAATAATACGAAAGCAATTCTTCTATACTGGAGGCAGGAGCCTGTGCTATCTGCTCCTTGGTTATCACTTGAACGTTCTGAGAAGTTCGGAGAAACGGTAAAGAAATGGTTTTACCTTCGATGATTATATCATCCAGTTCTTTATCTTCCTGTTCAGAGACTTCCTGCCCTGAAAGAAAAAATGTAAAAAATAAAAAAACCAAAGTGCATGTATTCCTTATTCCCTTATTTAAACTCATTATTTTCATCTTTTTAAAACTTTATTTTTTAACTTCTCAGCAAATGTATTATCTTGCCGGATGAATAAAGTATACCAGTTTTTACATTATGTCTAGTCCGGTTATAATTCCTTTCAGCAGTTTCATTAAAATAGACAGAACCTCTAAGACTCCTGTATATTTACAGATCGTAAATCAAATGATCAACGCCATACAGCGGGGGTTCCTGATTAAAGGAATGAAATTACCCGGAACACGGGTATTGAGCCGGTTACTTCAGGTAAACCGAAATACCGTGATCACGGTTTATGACGAACTGGAATCTCAAGGGTGGATAGAAGTTTTATCAAATAAGGGGAGTTTTATATTGAACAAATTGGACGGGAAAAATCAAAAAATCAAACCCTATAGTCAAAAATACATAGCAGATTACCCTCCACATACCGGTTTTAATTTTAAACAATCCAACATTCTGGATAATCCTTTTGAACGTTCCAATTGTAAGTTGACATTTAATGACGGACTTCCCGACATGCGATTACTACAGATTAATCAATTATCCAAACTATATTCCTCCAGCCTGAAAAGAAAAAAAAATCAAACGGATGCGGAAAGTTTTCATCAGGAAGGAAGAGAGTTTTTTAAGGAAAATCTTTCTAATTTTCTGAATTTAACCCGGGGATTACACATTTCAAAAAACAATATTATCATCACCCGAAGCATCGAAATGGGCATCTATATCGCAGCGGAAATATTAGTTTCCGCCGGAGACATCGTAGTTGTCGGTGAACTAAGTTACTTCGTTACCAATATGATCTTCCAAAAAGCCGGAGCTAAAATACTGACCGTTCCTGTAAATGATGAAGGAATTGATGTGGAAGCCGTCAAAAAACTGTGTGAAAAGAAAAAGATCCGAATGCTTTACCTGACCCCTCACCACCACTACCCTACTACGGTTACTCTAAGCGCCCGACGAAGATTGGATTTGCTCGAACTATCGCACAAGTATGGGTTTATTATTCTGGAAGACGATTACGACTACGACTTTCACTATGGAAACAGCCGTGTATTGCCTCTAGCCAGTGCCGATAGCCGGGGGATGGTCGTTTACGTCGGTTCTTTCGGGAAATCTCTGGTTCCCGGATTTCGTATGGGGTTCATCATAGCTCCTCAAAATCTCATTACCGAAATGTATAAATTTTTGGGAATTATTGACCGGCAGGGAGATGTCTTTATGGAATATGTGCTGGGCGAAATGATCGAAGACGGTGAAATTCACCGACACCTGAAAAAAACATCTAAAACTTATAAAGAAAGAAGAGATCACTTTGCTCAATTGCTGCAAACTCAGCTAAATAATTATGTTGAATTTACGACCCCTACAGGCGGATTAGCTTTCTGGACAAAATGGGATCCTTCCATCAACCTTATGGAATTCAGAAAAAACTGTTCCGAACAGGGTGTTTTTATACCTAAATCCTTGCTATATCAAACCCGAAACATCACGGCTATGCGATTGGGTTTTGGGAGTTTTAACCTGAACGAGCTGGATGATGCTGTTGCCAAACTGTCCCTTGTTTTGAACAGGTTGATGTAATAGTATTAACCAAATCTTTACCTTTATGTAACAAATACGTAATCGTATCGCATTTTCTTTGCATAAAAATTAAAAATGCAAAAAAAAAGATGGAGTATTTTGTTATTCGTTACTTATACATGTTTTATTTACGCCCAGCAGGGCATCACGGGAAAGGTCGTAGACAACAGGGATACAGCCATATCCGATTGTAGCGTTTTCATACAAGATACAGATTTTTTTACCCAAACGGATTCTTTAGGTTATTTCACCTTAGAGGTTCCCGCCGGAGAGCATACGTTAGAATATCAGGCGCCTGATTTCAGGTACAAATCCGCGCAGGTTACGGTCTTGCAGGATCAGTTATCCCACCAGCATGTGGTTTTGGAAAGAGAGATAGAAGAAAAAGAAATCGGGGAAGTTACCATAACGGGGCAAGCCCCGAGAAGATCCGAAGCAGGTTTGATCTCACTTCAAAAAAGGTCGGTGGAAATGACAGAAAATGTTTCCGCCTTACAATTACAAAAACAAGGAGTAGGAAATGTAGCTGCTGCTGTAACCAAGGCTACCGGAATATCCCGACAGGACGGAACCGGAATTATCTTCGTCCGCGGACTGGGAGATCGGTACAATTCCACTTCTTTAAACGGATTGCCACTTCCCTCAAATGCCCCTGAATATAAAAATATAGATCTGTCTATCTTCAAGACAGATGTTGTAGAATACATAAGCGTGGAAAAAACCTTTTCTCCTAAAATTACGGGAGATGTTTCAGGAGCCAACATCAACATCATATCCAAAGAACACGATGGAAAAGGATATGTGAAAATCGGACTGGATGCAGGAGTTAACACACAGGTTTCGTCTAAAAATAAATTTTGGAAAAAAGACGGAACTGATTTTTACGGATTCAAAGATACCCAAATGCCGGATAATCCCCTGGGAGCATATAATTTTAAAACTTCATGGAACTGGGAGAACAGAAAAAATCCGTTTAGTTCGGGATTAACTATAGAAGCTGGAAAAAATTTCCTGACAGGAACCCATGGGAAAATCTCATTATTTGCAACTTTTTCCTTTGATAATGATTATGTATACAGCAAAGGAATGGAAAAAAGCATTAACGCTCAGGGATATGCATTAAAAGACTTGAATTCTCAGAAATATGAATATTCCACCAACACTACAGGTATGATGACCCTTGCTTATAAAATAAATAATAACAATAAAATTAATTATAACCTGTTGTTTATCAATTCCTCCAATCAGGAAAACCGTCTAATGGAAGGCTATATTAAGGATTTGGCAGAGAACGACACAGGAATCATACGAAGGGCAGAGTATGAAATATCAAGATTATGGATTAATCAGCTTCTGGGTAGGCATAATTTAAACAAACGGCTGAACTTCAACTGGAGCATAGCGTACAATAATCTGGATAATAAAACACCGGACAGACAACAGACAACAACGAAAATGTCGGATCTGGGAAATTATCTCATCTTCATAAACAATTCCGATTCCGACCAGAACCGCTATTTTGATGAATTAAAAGACGATGAACTTGCAGGAGGTTTTTCGTTGGATTATCTCTTTGGCAAAGAAAAAGAAAACAAAATTATTCTAGGGTATCAGGCTAAAAATAAGCAACGAGCATTTGAAGCTACTCAGATCAACTTTAAAATAACTCAGGCAGAAACCAAAGTGGATGAAGATAACTATGATAATTTTTTCAACCAGCATAATTTTGAATCAGGATTATTTCTCATACGAACTTTCAGGGGGAACAGTTACGTCCCCACAGCTCTTTTACCCAGCACATTCGAGGGAACACAAACTACACATGCGGGATTTACGGGAATAGAATATAAACTATCGGATAATCTGACAGGGCAAGCAGGAATAAGACTGGAAAATGTAAATCAGAGAATAAATTGGGATACCAATTTAAGTGCAAGTAAAGATGATTTGAAACTGAATAAGACCAAATTTCTTCCTTCTCTGAATCTAAAATATGGTTTAAACGACCGGAATAATCTGCGGCTTGCATTTTCAAAAACCTATACGATGCCTCAGTATAAAGAAATAGCTCCTTTCTATTATGAAGATATAACGGAAATCAGCTTCGGAAATCCTTATTTATATCCGTCCGATAATTATAATGCGGATCTACGATGGGAATTTTTCCCTAAATCAGCAGAGGTTCTCTCAATAACCGCCTTTGGAAAATACATAAAAAATCCGATAGCTAAAATAACCATATCTTCTTCAGGAAATGAATCTTCGTATGTCAACATAGGCGACTGGGCATATGTTTTCGGTGCAGAACTCGAAGTCAGAAAAGACTTGCTGAAACTGACCAACTCCAGACTGTACACATTTCTAAATGCAACCTTTATAGAATCCAAATCGGCATTAGATTCTGATAAGATCAAAAAGGAAACCCAAAACTTTATCAATGCTTCCTTTGATAAAGAAGAAGACGAATTACAGGGAGCAGCAAAGTTTCTTGCCAACGTAAACCTCGGATACAATCAGAAAATTAAAGATATATCTATGGATCTGATAGTTTCCTACGCTTATTTGGGGAAAAATATTTATGCCCTGAGTTATGGCACGGGAAATCTTATAGATCAGGATTTGCACATTTTGGATCTAAACATAAAATTGAATCTCACCCCGACAACCACAATAGGAATAACGGCAAAAAACCTGTTTAATCCCGAATATAAAAGAATTCAGGAAACCAAAGTGGGTGATATGACCCAAAGATCTTACGACAGAGGAAGATTCTTAGGAATAGGATTCTCCAAAAAATTTTAATCAGGATAAAAATAAATAACGACATACAAATTTTAATTAATATGAATACAAAAGCAATTTTTAAAACAATGATCTGTTTAAGCTTCTTAAGTTTAAACTTAATTTCCTGTAGTGACGATGATGACAATGATCCGGGGACGAACGGCTCAACTCCTACAGTGGTAACCTTTGACCCTAATAACTTTAAAGGAGAGCTGACCTCAGGGCAAACAGCCTCTTTAGATCCTTCCAAAGTGTATAAATTAACGGGTGGACTTACAATCAAAGACGGAGCTGCTCTTACCATTCCTGCAGGAACCCGAATAGAAGCTACCGGAGGAACTTCTTCTTATGTTGCCGTTGCACAAGGAGGGAAAATCTTCATTAACGGAACGGTAAACTCACCGGTTGTCTTTACTTCAGGAAGTTCAAACCCTACGGGAGGCGACTGGGGAGGTATCGTACTATGTGGAAAAGCTCCGATCAATGTCGGAAACGGTACGGCAACTTCCGAAGTGGCTTCATTACCCTACGGAGGTTCTGACGAAAACGATAATTCCGGAGTGATAAAATATTGCAGGATAGAATATGCAGGAGCCGCATTCAATTCAGAAAAAGAATTTAACGGACTTTCTTTATTCGGCGTAGGAAAAGGAACGGTCATTGGTTATGTGCAGGCGTATCTGGGAAATGATGACGGAGTAGAATTCTTCGGAGGAACAGTGAATGTCAACCATATAATATCCAACGGAAATGAAGACGATGCTTTTGATTATACAGAAGGCTGGAACGGAACGGCAGAATACATTTATACAACAAGAAGACCTGACCAAACAGGAAATCGGGGAGTGGAAGCAGATAACAGTCAGGTGAATGAACTTGCAACACCTATTTCAAGCCCGATCATTCGTCATGCTACCTTTATAGGAGGAACATCGGGAGAAAATGACGGATTAAAACTCAGATACGGAACCCGGGGAAACTTTGATGACATAGTGATCTCAAAGTTCACAACCGGAATCAGTATAGAACACGATTCTACGCTAAATAACGTATCAAATAATAGCTTGAAGGTAACCAATGTGAAATTTGACAATGTATCTACCAATTCAAAAGGAAAGAAATCCGACGGAACCTCCGCAGATGTTACCGCTGCCTTTACAATCAACGATAACGCTACAGGAGCTGGAAATGGAATAAATGTTCCTTCTTGGGCTTCAGGATGGGCAAAAAATTTATGATTTTTATTTTCAAATTAACATTCATCAAAAAAAACAGGCTGAAATTTCAGCCTGTTTTTCATTTCAGAAAAGCCCATATATTTTTGCACGGAGATTACTGAAAAATTGAAAACCCAATGAACCGGTGAAAATCTTTATCGTAGGAATTCGGAAATAACGATGTCTTTTTTTTAAGAGAAAAGAAGCCTGCGCTGAAATTTCTGAAAAAAGAAATTTCTATAAAAATTTTAAATCAAACCGTAAAAACTCTATACTTTTTTTTAGAATTTATTTAGTAACTTAGATGCCCTCAAAAAATTACAAAATGATTAAAACTTTAGACGTAACATATGAAGAATATCCCAATTGGAGCGATTTGTCCCAAGAGGATTTAAATTTGATCAAAGAAGCACAAAAAGCCCGTGAACTGGCATATGCCAAGTATTCGGAATTTAAAGTAGGCGCTGCAATCTTGCTTGACAACGGAAAAATAATAACCGGAAACAATCAGGAAAATGCCGCTTATCCGAGTGGTTTATGCGCCGAACGAACTGCCATATTCTATGCTGTTGCCAACTATCCTTCTGCCGTCATTCGTAAAATGGCTATAGTTGCAGGAAAAGACGACGAAAACTCGGAGCCTGTTTCTCCATGTGGAGCCTGCCGTCAGGTACTTTTGGAATATGAAAACCGGCAGAGAAAACCCATTGAATTCTTTTTTACAGGAACGAAAGGCAGGGTGATTAAATTTTCCAAATGTTCCGATCTGCTTCCTTTCACTTTTGACGGAAGCTTATTGTAACTACCTTAAAAACACATTCGGATAAAATATTTATTGTAAATACAAATATTTAACCGATATTTGTTTTTCCACAAAATACAGTTGGTCGCATGCTTAAATTAGTACAATGAAAGTTACAGAACATATAGAAAGATCAAAAGGCAATACCCTATTTTCATTTGAAATATTACCTCCAAAAAAAGGAGATGACCTCCAGACTATTTTTTCCAATATTGATCCTTTAATGGAGTTCAATCCTCCCTTTATTGATGTAACTTATCATAGAGAAGAATACGAATATAAGGAGCTTCCTAATGGTCTGATCCAAAAGATCGTCACCCGAAAACGTCCGGGCACCGTTGGTATCTGTGCGGCACTGCAACACCGATATGAAATAGATGCCATTCCCCACCTGATCTGCGGAGGTTTTAACAAAGAAGAAACCGAAAATATTCTCATCGACTTTAATTTTTTGGGAATTGATAATGTATTGGTACTAAGAGGAGATCCCATAAAAAGTGAAGGCGTATTCAAGCCGAATTCTCAAGGGCATTCTTACGCCAATGAACTGGTGGAACAGGTAACGAATATGAATGGTGGAAAGTATCTGCATGAAGACTATGCAAACGGAGCTACCGATTTTTGTATAGGGGTAGCCGGATACCCTGAAAAACATTTTGAAAGCCCTAATCTGGACACGGACTTATATTATTTAAAAAAGAAAATAAATGCCGGAGCGGATTACATTGTAACTCAACTATTCTATGATAATCAAAAATATTTTAACTTTGTGGATAGGTGTAGAAAAGCCGGAATTAAAGTGCCTATTATTCCCGGAATCAAACCGATTGCCATAAAAAAACACCTCACCATATTACCGAATGTTTTTCACATTGATATGCCTCAGGAACTGGTTTTAGAGGTGGAAAAATGCAAGGATAACAAGAGCGTATACGAAGTAGGAATCGAATGGTCTGTCCGGCAATGTAAAGAACTGATAAAATACGGAGTTCCCGTACTTCATTTCTATTCGATGGGACGTTCGGAAAATATACAAAAAATTGCCAAAGAACTGTTTTGAATGCAAAAAATAAAACTTAAAAACATAAAAGTCTACGCTTACCATGGCTGTTTGGAAGAAGAAGCAAAAGTAGGTTCTTTTTACCTGATCAACCTTACGATCTGGTCGAATTTACAAAAAGCGGGAAAATCAGATAATTTAGACGATACCATAAATTATGCTGAACTAACCCAAATCGTCAAAGAACAGACAAAAATTCGTTCTAATCTGTTAGAACACGTAGCCCAGCGGATACTTACCGAAATTGAAATCAAATATAGAACCATTCAAAAGGTTAAGGTATCCGTAGCCAAACTGAATCCTCCTGTAAATGCCAATGTTGATGAAGTAAGGGTGACTTTTACAAAGAATTTTCACTAGAATTTAAATTTATTCAAAAAAAATTGTAAATTTGCAATCCTAAATAAAAAGGCTTCGTGGCCGAGTGGCTAGGCAGAGGTCTGCAAAACCTTGTACAGCGGTTCGAATCCGCTCGAAGCCTCAACAAGAACCGTCCAAAATTATTTTGGACGGTTTTTTTTCTTTTTTGTTAGTATGTTATAAATTTTCAATCACAATGGCACTGGCTCCTCCTCCTCCGTTACAGATAGCCGCAGCTCCGTATTTTGCGTTATTTTGTTTCAACACATTGAGCAAGGTGACAATAATGCGCGATCCGCTATTCCCTAAAGGATGCCCTAAAGACACTGCGCCTCCGTTCACATTAACTTTATTAATATCAATATTTAAAATTTTAGCATTTGCCAATCCCACTACGGAAAAGGCTTCATTAAACTCAAAATAATCTATATCTTTTATTGATAAACCGGCTTTTTTCAAAGCCACAGGCAACGCTTTGGACGGTGCAATGGTAAATTTGTCAGGTTCATACGAAGCATCTCCATACCCGACAATTCTTGCCAGAGGCTTTAATCCTAATTCTTTTGCCTTATCTGCGGACATTAAAACTAACGCAGAAGCTCCGTCGTTCAAAGTAGAGGCATTTGCTGCGGTTACAGTTCCCGTTTTCTGGAATACCGGAGGAAGTTGCTTCATTTTCTCAAAATTCACATTCTTATATTCCTCATCTTCAGAAACTATGATCGCATCTTTTTTTCTTTGAGGAACACTTACCGGAATCACTTCTTCCTTGAATTTTCCCGCATCCCAGGCATTCTTTGAACGTATGTAGGAATTCATCGCAAATTCGTCCTGATCTTCTCTGGAAAATCCGAATTCTTCCGCGCACAGATCCGCAAAAATCCCCATATGTACCTGATCGTATACGTCTGTTAATCCGTCTTTCATTAATCCATCGATTAATTTCTGGTCTCCTAATTTATTCCCTGTCCTTCCGGTTGTTATATAATACGGAGTTTTAGACATGGATTCCATTCCTCCCGCAACCACTACTTCATTATCTCCTGCCTGAATGGTCTGAGCTCCGATAATTACCGATTTCATCCCTGATGCACATACTTTGTTTATGGTCGTACAGGGAACCAAACCCGAAATCCCTGCTCCTAAAGACGCCTGTTTTGCCGGTGCCTGCCCTACTCCCGCCTGCAAAACATTTCCCATAAAAACCTCCTGAACCAAAGATCTGTCTAAATTTATTTTGTTCAACGCCCCTTCAATAGCTGCCGATCCTAACCGGGTAGCTGAAAGAGTGGATAAACTTCCTAAAAAACTTCCTATTGGAGTTCTGACAGCTGATACTATGACAACTTCTTTTATCATCTTACTTGGTAGTTAGTCTAGTTAATTAATTTCATTTTCCAATTTTATCACTAACCGGTGTAAATGTAGTATTTTTTTCAAAATTATTTTTTACCCCATCGGGAAAACGAAAATACAAAAGTTAAATGACTTATGTATAAACACTCCGTTTTTTCACCTGTCATAACTCAAAGTACATGTATGACAAAACTGTCATTTAATCAATAATGGTACAAAGTTTGAGAATAAATTAAGAAACGTCGTAATAATTCATGCCATTTTTCGTTAAAAAATCAGATAACCTTAATTTATAAATCCAACATAAGTTAAGTGTCTGCATGAATTTTTGAATAAAATAAGTTTAAATGTTTATAAATTCTACAGGATATTATATACCTACAGAAAGAGTACCTAATGATTACTTTGCACTATTAAATGATTTATCAGAAGAATGGTATCTTAAAAGGACCGGAATATCTACACGTGCCCGTGCCTCTGATAAAGAAACTCTTAATTTCATGAGCATTGAAGCCGTAAAAGATGCCGTCCGTAATCTTCCGTATGATATTAAAGACGTAGATCTGATTATCTTTGCTTCCTATACCCCTTCCGATACCATAGGAACCACTGCTCATGTTATTCAACGGGAATTCCGGATAAATAACGCCCGGGCTTTGCATGTTTCTTCCGCCTGTTCTTCCGCCGTGAACGCCATGGAAATCATAAAATCTTTTTTTGATACAAAAATTTCCTCCAAGGCACTGCTTGTATGTGCAGACAAGAACTCCACCTATTCCAACGACAAAGATCAGCAATCCGGGCATTTATGGGGAGATGCCGCCGTTGCTTTATTCTTTTCAGCAGAACCATATGCTGCAAAAGAAGCCACATTGTTAGATATTTTTTGTCAGGGACTGGGACATGTGGGCTATGGTCCGGAAGCCGTAATGCTGAATCCTAAAAAAGGACTGCAAATGCCCTATGGAAAAGATGTATTCACCCAAGCCTGTTTTTACATGACACAGCTTACGGATACGATTATAAAGAAAAACGGATATTCCGTTTCCGACCTGTCTTATTTTATTGGTCATCAGGCAAATAAAAGAATACTTACCCATGTTTGCACCGAGTTGGGAATTCCTGGAGACAAATCGTTGACTAACGTAGAAGAATTGGGAAACACGGGGTGTGTAAGCGCTCCTTTGGTTCTTGCCCAGAATTATGACAAGTTCGAAACGGATGATTTGTTGTGTCTTACGGTTTTCGGCGGAGGATATTCTTCCGGGACCTGTTTGCTTAAAATAACTTAAACACCGATGTAAAAAATACAGCGGATCAAAATCATTTCCTTTTCGGAATGCCCTATATTATAAAGGTACGAAAAAAATTCCTTTTTCCCAAATTTTTGGAGTTTTTTTGCGCTTTTCTTTGATTATTGATCCTAAATTCAAGTTAATTATCAACATCGTATTCCGTATGGAATTAAAACATATGACATATTGAATTTACCCGATCTATTTGTTCTAAATACGCGGCAAATTATATAAATTTATTATAAATATAATGAATATTAATAAAATACTAATTATATTTGATAATTTATTAATTCTATTATAAAAACATATGTCATCCTTTATTGCTAAATTAGAATTGGAAGGGGAAGTATTTAACATACTTCACTGCCGGTATAGTTTTTGCCAGAGTACAGATGCTTCAGGAAATCCCATGGGGGCGACATTCGGGGGAGACGTTGAATTGACTTTGAAAAGCGCCGGCAATCCGGTATTTATAGACTGGATGTTTGCCCCGGATAAGACCAAAGACGGAGCAATCATTTTTTACAAACGGGATGCCATGAGCAAAATGCGGGAGTTGAAGTTTGAAAAAGCTATCTGTATTGATTTCAGAGAAGAATTTGATACAATAAATAATGAACCGATGAAAATTACACTGGTTATTTCCACGAAGAATATGAGCGTTGCAGGAATACCTTGTACTCATGTTTTGAGAAATAGAGCTAAAAGATTAGCGATAAGCCAGTTGAATTATGGAGAACACGAAGAAAAATTATGGTCTTCCGGATTAAGAAAAGCAATGAAAACAGCTGAAATAGGAAAGACATATAATTCAAAAGAACTCATCAAATTAGGTGTACCAGAAAGTTTCGCTAATAGAATAAGTGAATTTAAAGTTAAATCAAAAACACAAGCTATAATAACATGGGGATATTGGTCATATTTGGGGATAAAGGCAATACCGGGTAGTGATATAAGGTTATATAGCAAGACAGCTTTGTGGACTATAGAAGATGTGGGGGGATTTATGAAATTATCCAGCGACTCAATGAAATTCACTTACGATAAAGGAAAAGTAATTAATTATTTTTATTTATCAAACGAAGAAAATGTTATTTCATATGACACAAATTTCAAAAAAAAATGGACGATTTAATAGTATTCTAATACAAATAATTAAGTTGTTGTTGTTTATAGTTCTATTTTTTATAGGATTACAATTGTTATTTTTAATAATAATTTACACAGAATCTAAAATAAATAGAATTTCATTCAAAGGGTACCAAGGTCAAATTTTTGGAATTGATTATTTCCTTGGATATTGTTTTTATTTACTTTGTGTATTAATTTTTCTGTTGAGAACGAAATCAAAGGAAAAGACTGTGAAAATATTTAGAATGATTATTATTTCTATTGTCATTGTTTCTATAGCAGCCTTGATATTCCAAGATAATTTTTTCTCAGAAATATTTTGGGAAATTATGTTGTATAAATTATGGGGGAATATTTTATCATAATAACTCCGTAAAGAAAACACTTATAAATTTATTATTAAGGATATTAATAAAATAATAATTGTATTTGATGAGCTATTAATTACATCATAAAAACATATGTCATCCTTTACTGCTAAATTAGAATTGGAAGGGGAAGTATTTAACATACTTCGCTGCCGGTATAGTTTTTTCAGAATACGAACGCTTCGGGAAATCTCATGCGAGCGATATTCGGGGGAGATGTTGAATTGACTCTGGAAAAGCGTCGGCAATCCGGTATTTATAGACTGGATGTTTGCCCCGAATAAGACCAAAGACGGAGCAATCATTTTTTTACAAACGAGACGCCTCCATCAAATAAATTCCACAAAATCCTTTCGTAATTCTTTTTCATGTTTCTCCATATATTTATGAGCTATTTCATATCCCATCTGAAATATTTCCTCAATATGCTTTAAATCAAATAAACTGTATTTACAAAGAACTTCCGACTCTATCAAATAGTTGCAAAGTTTTCTGTCCTGCAACACATTGGCATTGGACATATGACGGAAAGCCCGCTCGGCAACGTAATTAATAGTGTTTTTATATTTGGACACAGCAACAGGACTTACATTAACTCCAATAATCTTTTCACATTTCGGACGTAGTATCGATACCGGAAATTTTTTAATAAGTCCTCCGTCTACATAATATCTCTTGTTAATCTCGACGGGAGTAAATATTACCGGAATGGAACAGGAAGCAATGACAGCCGGAATGAGATCACCGGAATTGAAATATTCCAGTTCTCCTCTTTCTATGTCAGTTGCCGTTACATACATAGAAAGTTTTAATTCTTCAAAGGTTTTGGCTTTCAGATGTTTGTTTAAAAAAGAATAAAAAGGTGTACTTTTGAAAACTCCTCCTTTGGGAATGGAAAATTGCGCAAATTGGGTAAAGGACATTTCTTTGAAAAACGAAATTATATCGCGCGGACTATTTCCGTCTGCGTATAAAACTCCGGCAAAGGCTCCGGCGCTTGTCCCCGAAATAATATCAGGATACAACCCCCTGTCATTCAATGCCTGAATTACTCCCAAATGAGCAAAACCTTTTGCTCCGCCGCCGCCTAAAGTAATACCTAATTTGTATCTATCTTTTTCCAATTCCATTAATTCTTTGTTTTAACTTAAAAAAGACCTAAAAAAACTATTTATTCCCTTTTTATAATCTTGAATAAAGTTACTTATAATTTCTTTATTGCAACAAAATATAAAAAATTTACTATTTTTCATTAATAATTCAACAATTAACTGATTATTAACCTTATAAGTGTTTCTTAATCAAAACTTAATCTTAAAAATCAAAGCCATTTCTGATTTTTTTTTAGCTTTGTCGTGTTCTAACTAAAAAAACAATTAGTACCTATTAAAAATGAAGAAACAATGAAGAAACAACAATTTATTCTTTCCCTTCTTTTATTTATTTCAACCATTAATCTTGTCTATTCTCAGGAAATTCCGAATGGGAAGATCATCGCACGGGGATTTCTGGATTACAACACTAATTTTACTGATAAAAACGGGTTCGATATTACCCGTGCTTTTTTGGGGTATAATTATAAATTTTCTCCCACTTTGCAAGGGCGGGTAATCGTTGACGGAGCTTCGGGCAAAAGTTCTTCCGGCAAGCTGGAACCCTATATCCGAAACGCGTACATCAACTGGAAAGATGCAGGATTTAACATTAATGTCGGACTTACAGGCTTATTACAATTTAGTTTGCAGGAAGATTATTGGACACACCGATATATATTAAAATCATTTCAGGACTTAAACAGCTTTGCTTCCAGCGTAGATCTGGGATTTACGGCAGAATATGAGATCAGCCCGATAATATCCGTCGATTTCAGTTTGACCAATGGAGAGGGATATAAGGAAGTAAAGTCTGACAATAATCTGAGATACGGTGCAGGCATCAGCCTTAAACCCATTAAAAACACCATTTTACGGGTATATGCAGACTACTATAATAAGTCCATAGATACTTTAAGCATCAAGCGAAATGATCAGTCCGATTTATCTTTATTTGCTGGGTATCAATCCGAAAAGATTTCAGCAGGAGCTGAATACAATCATCAGTTTAACCGGGATTTTATAGACGGAAAAGATTTTTATGGCTATTCTTTGTACTCATCTGTAAGGATTGCTCCCAAATGGAAAGCATTTGCCCGTTATGACCGTACAGATTCTTCCAATCCTCCTTCCTATACCTCTCCCTGGAACAAACTTGATGGACAATTGCTTATGTTTGGGATTGAATTCCAACCTGTTAAACAAATAAAAATAGCTCCCAATTTCAGAAATTTCAACTATGACAGAGGCGATTCCGAGCAGTTTTTCTTTATTAATGCCGAATTTAATTTATAATTCAGCCTTTTGATTTTTCAAAAGCATCTACTATCAACTGATGAATCAAAGGCATGTGTTCTTTCATATTTATAATTTTATGTTCATCTTCCAATTCCAGCACTTGAAAGGAATCTCCGAATATTTCCTTATAATATTCAGGATTCAGAACTTCGTCATACTTTGATATGATCAATCGTATATTTTTATTTTTAATAATTGCTGCGGTTGCCGAAAATATTTTAGACCGCATTTCCGGAAGTATCCTGCTCTGGTCTTTGATCTGATCGGGAGAAAAAACAGGATTCGTCATCACATAATGCAAATCCGGAAATTCATTTACCAAGCCCCACGCCAGATTTGCCCCCATGCTATCTGCCATCAAAATTTTTTCTCCGGTATTTTCTCTCAATATTTTTTTCTTTTCTTCTAAAAATTCCGGAATATTCATGTGTTCATCCCAATTCCAGTATATGGGAAGATATTCTGAGTTCTTATAAAAATTCTCTAAACACAAAAATTTTTTCCCTGAAGATTGATATCCATGAAGGAAATATATTTTTTTCATTCTGAAATTTTTTAGTTTAACTCATTACACAATATCCGGAATACTTTTTCCGGATTCTTCTCTTCGTACAATATTTCATAAACCGCTTTGGCTATAGGCATTTTAATATTTTTTGATCTGGCTATTTCCCAGATACTTTTTGCCGCATAATACCCTTCTGCCACCATATTCATCTCCAACATGGCAGAATGTACGGTATATCCTTTTCCTATCATATTTCCCAGCATACGGTTCCTGCTGAAAAACGAACATCCGGTTACCAGCAGATCCCCCAGATATGCCGAATTATTGATATTCCTCCGTATGGGATGAACCACGTCTAAAAAACTTTCCATCTCACGAATGGAATTAGATAACAGAACCGCCTGAAAATTATCTCCATATCTTAATCCGTGAGCAATACCGCAGGAAACAGCAAAAATATTCTTTACTACTGCCGCATATTCTGTTCCGAAAACATCATCGGACAAGGTTGTTTTTATATACCTGGAGTTTAACCACGCCGACATATTTTTCGCTTTTTCTTCGTCAACTGTCGCTACTGTCAGGTATGACAACCTTTCCAAAGCGATTTCCTCCGCATGGCAGGGTCCTGTAATTATTCCTATGTTTTTTTCCTTTACGTTAAATTCCTGTCTCAGGTAAACGCTGGCTACATCTTTTACCTCCGGTATGATCCCTTTTATGGAAGAAAAAATTATTTTATCCGTAATGTCCTCTGTGAGATGAGACAAAGCATCCTGAAGATATATTGAAGGAGCCGCTAAAATAACATACTCCGAATTTCTCATCAGTTCATTTATATCGGCCGTTATATTAAGTTTCTCCGTATGAAATTTAATACCCGTAAGATATTTCGGATTATGTTTTTCATACTGGATGTATCCTTTTACGTATTCACTCCTTACCCACCAGTTTACTTTTTCCAAATTTTCACAAAGAATTTTCACAATTGCCGTTGCCCAACTACCACTCCCAACGACACCTACCTTGTGTTTTTTCACATTTTCCATTTTTTCGATGATTTGATACAAACCTAATCAAATTTATTAAATTTGTCAATAATTTAACAAATATCTATCGTTGTTTTTTTTTCAGAGACGAGAAGTATAATTCATCATTTTAAACAGAGTTAATTGTACAAAAAATTATTCAGCCAAACCTTAATTTACGGACTAAGTAATGTTTTAGTCAGGGTGTTTCCTTTTGTATTAACTCCCATGTTGGTAAAAGCATTTGGTCCTGCGAAATATTCCACCTACGCAGACTTTTACTCCGCAGCAGGAATTATTTCCGTTTTACTTACTCATGGAATGGAAACTACATTTTTCCGTTTTTTTCAGAAATATAAAGACGATGAAACCAAACAAAATGCTGTTTACTTCACTTCCTTGACGTCCGTCTTCATTGTTTCCCTATTATTCCTGTTTTTCGGGATTATGGGCAGACAATTTCTGGCTGCTGCTTTTAAACATCCTGATGAGGTTAATTTCCTAATCTGGTTCTTATTTATTTTAGCCGCAGATGCAATGTCTGCCGTACCTTTTGCCAAACTGAGGATTCAAAACAAAGCTATTCACTTCGCTTCTCTGAAGATCCTGAATTCGGCAGTCACGTTTGCCCTTACTCTTGCATTGATTTTTTGGATTCCTAAACAAATTGAAACTCAGGGTATAGGAGCCTCCCTGTTTCATAAAATCTATAATTTCGATTACGGAATCGGATATGCCTTTGCCGCAAATCTGATAGCCAGCATATTAACCTTTCTAGCTCTCATTCCCACCATGCTTAAAGGAAAATACACTTTTGACCCCTCCATCTGGGAAAAAATGTTAACCTATGCCTGGCCGATTACTATTGCGGGACTGGCGGGAATTGTCAACGAAACGATGGACAGGCAGTTTATTAAATATCTCCTTCCTGAGGGCATAGCCGAAGTTCAAATGGGAATTTACAGTGCTGTCTACAAAATCGTCACCTTTATCACCTTGTTTAAAACTGCATACCTGTTAGGAGTGGAACCTTTCTTTTTTTCACACGCCGAAGAAAAAAATTCAGGAAAAACCTATGCTGTCCTCATGAAATATTATGCCATTTTCAGTGCGATCATCCTGCTGTTCTTAGTGGCAAATCTGGAGTGGATAGGACGCATTTATATCCGAAATCCGGAGTACTGGAGCGGATTTGCCGTAGTACCTGTTCTCTTGATCGGATCTACCTTTTTGGGAATATACCTGAATCTGTCGGTTTGGTATAAACTTTCGGACAATACTCATTATGGGGCTATTATTTCAGGGATCGGAGCATTAATAACCATTGCTTTTAATTATATCGGTTTAAAATATACCGATTTGGGTTATTGGGCTTGTGCTTTTGCCACACTCCTCTCTTATCTGGTTATGATGCTGGTTTCTTATTTTTGGGGACAAAAAAAATATCCTATTCCATACAACTACCGAAAACTTGTTTTCTACATAGGCGGAAGCTCTCTGCTGAGTTTGATTTCATACTATTGCAGCACTAATTTACTGATTCGCACTATTGTAGGAAACTCTCTATTCTTCATTTTCTTCTATTCTATTCTGAAACTGGAACATGAAGATGTTGCCGTTTTTAAAGAAAAAATCAAAAATTTCGGGCTAAGAAAAAAGAAATAATGCTGTATTTTCTTCCGATATTTGTTGGAATCGTCGGCAAAAAACAGCTTTGATAATTATTTTTTGTCACTCGGAACTCTAATTATTATTTCACAGGCTTTATACCTATAAATTATAGGTTATTATTGTTTCATACAAACATTTTTATGATTATTACACTTTAATACAAATAGTTAATGAGCATTTGAGGAAAATTACAAGAATACACAAAAACCTTTTTATTAGTAACTAAATATAGTTTTACTTTATATATTTACTAAAAAAATATAAATTATTTAGAAATATCTTATTTAAAAGAAGGGAAATAAAAATATATCTTGTTTAAAAATTATATTGTTATAAACATGCACATAAAGGAAATATTCTAATATGAAAATAAGCACTATACTAACCATAAATAACAAAGCAGGAGAAATTTTATTCTTTTCCGAAATTCTTTCACCAAAACTTCCTATAAAGCAAGGATTATCAGAAAAAATTCTTCGGTTTTTTATTAAAAACACCAAATAAGACAAACAATGTGAAAATTTCGGGGAAAAATCAGTTCTTTTAAACGAGAACTTGTTGCTTATTAATAAAACATATAAAACTCACGAATGCTACAATAGAAAAAAAATTATTTAGACATACCATATACAATTACCTATACTTAATTACTAAAAAAAGGAGCTATCTATACTAAATTAATACCCCCATAATCAACAACCAATAAATTCTAACATAAAAATTTGTTTTTATTTAATATTTCTACTATATTTGCCTTTACATTTTTATTTAATCGTATATGAAAAAAATAGTATTGGTTTTTTCTTTAGCATTAGCGTCTCTTTCCCTATCCTCTCAAGAGAATGCTCCTAAAGAGAGATATAAAACAAACGGATTATGGGCTAACTGGTTTGCCAGCTTGGGTGGAGGAGCTTCCTTTTACTGGGGAGATAAGCAACGCGATCAGGCTGACTTTCTAGACAGGCAAACATGGGGAGCAACCGTAAGCGTTGGGAAATGGTTTACCCCTCTTGTTGGTGGACGTCTGACTTTTCAGGGAGGACAAAAACACACCTTTAGTGTAGGCGAAGCAGCAAGTAACCCAGGTCATAAAATGGCTACGGGACACTATCTTACCGTACACGGAGATGCTTTGTTAAATTTTTCCAACTTGGTTGCCGGCTACAAAGCTAATCGGGTATATAACCTGATTCCTTATGTCGGAGTAGGTATCGGTGCAGACCGAACACCAGCCAGATTTACCCCTGGAGGAAACAAATCCTTTGTTCCTGTAGTAGGGTTGCTGAATTCTTTCAGAATCAGTGAAAGTTTTGCTATTTTCATAGATGTTTCCGGTCAGGCAGTACAGTCCAAATGGAACGATGCCCGCTTTGACACAAAGAACAAATCCTACACCAAAAGTTTCAATAGGCAAGACTGGGATGGTGTAGTTTCTGCTAATTTGGGAGTTACTTTCGGTTTAGGCGGCAAACAAACTTTCGACAAAGCAGAGGATGTTGTCGTGAAAGTTGAGAATAATGATGATGCTTTGAATGAATTAAACAAACAAATAGAAAAACTGTACAAACAAATAGACAGTCTTTTTGCTGAAAATCAACTACTGAAAAAGGAATTGGAAAATGCTAAAAGTGAAGTTATCATAAAAGATGCTCCATACCCTGTTCTGTTTAAAATTAACAGCAGCACTATTGATCCTAAGCAAGAAGCAATTATTTATAACGTTGCAGAACTGTTGAAAGAAAATAGCAATACAGTTGCACTAATTGTAGGACTTGCAGATAAAGGAACCGGAACACCTGCTTACAACGAAATCCTATCTAAGAAAAGAGCTATTGCTTTAGAAAATAAATTGATTACAGACTATGGAATTTCTAAAGATCGTATCGCTATTTCATGGAAAGGAGACACTGTACAACCGTATCCGGTTAATGAGTGGAACCGAGTGGTTATCATCTCTGTGGTAGATTCCAAGTAATCTCGAAAAAAGTTATAATTAAAAAAATAGTACAAACAGACTGTCAAAGATGACAGTCTGTTTTTTTTATTTTCTTCAGAATATATATGTGTCTGAAAAACTATTCAAAATCGCCCTATTCTCACCTGAATTCAGGTTAGGACTAAAGTCGGATATTCGTCTCTTACGTAATGAACTCCCCCAAGGCAGAGTCTCAAGGAATTCTTTTAGATTAAAAATGCAGGCTCAATTGTTTTATCTGCAAGGTTATCCTCCAAAGAAATCCTCCTTATCGTCCGAATTGATAGCAATCAATTACCCTATATGTTTAAATTCACGGTAAATAATCTGTTTCATTTTATGACCTGATAAAACTGATTTAAGTTCCACCAAAAAACCAATAGATCCATGTGAGGTAAAAATACTTTATCTCCCGGGACAAAAAACAGAGTTTATGAAAATGAATGATTAATTGTATAAAACGATTCTCCGCTTATAAAAATAGCACCTTTCTGGCAATACTTTTTCCGGTAGGAGTTTTTAATCTCATGATCAGATTATGATGCGTCCGCACAGAATGCGGAACAAAAACAGAAATATGACTTTCTCCTGATGACAGGATTGTTTTTTTGAAATAAATCAACTTTCCGTCATAGGTGAAAAATTGTATCTCTACAGCTCCCTCTTCTTCAGATAACATATTTATAAATAAAACATCTTTTACAGGATTAGGGTACACAAAAGGAGCCTCTTCCTGTAGAGTTTCTACCTCCTGTAAAAAAAGAGACTTTAAAACAGAACTAAAATCAGGAATACCGTACCCTTGTTGGTTGGTGGGATTGGAATATAAATGTGCGGATTCTCTTATTTTTTGTTTCAAAACAGAAGGAGGAACCTCAGGGCAAGCTTGTAATAAACAGGCAATAGCCCCGGTAATAATGGGAGAAGAGTACGAAGTACCACTTCCTGAAGAAACCATCCCCCACTCATTAACCAAAAAAGTTCCCTGCCCCAAAGCGCTCACATCCGGCTTGATTCTCCCGTCGGCACTGGGTCCATACGATGAAAAAGAAGTGGAATAGCCGCTACTGTTTACCGCTCCGACAGAAAAAACGTCTTTGGCATCCGCCGGAGCAGATACTTTTTTCCATGAAGAATTTCCTTCATTTCCGGCAGATGTCACCACAAAAATTCCCTTTTCTGCGGCAATTTGAGCTCCTCTGGATATAAAGGCAGTTTCACCATCCATGTCGTCAATCGTATAATTATAACGAGAATCATCAAAAGTATGATACCCCAGAGAGGTGGTGATTATGTCAACTCCCAAACTGTCTGCTTTTTCTGCGGAAGCAATCCACCAGACCTCTTCCTGAGGAATTTCCACACCGTTTTTTTCCGTAACATATAAATAGAAATCCGCATCAATGGCTGTTCCGGTATACTGACCGGGAATATAGCCTCCGATGATAGAAAGAACGTTTGTTCCATGTCCGTTTCCTGAATAAATATTAGTGTTACTTTCTGTGAAATTGTATCCTCCTTTAATCTGTTGATTCGCCCTAATGCGGTCGAAAGCAGAGATAGTGTTAACCCCGGGAAATCCCGCATCCATAACGGCAATGGAAATATTCTTCCCGGTATAATTCAAATCATGTAAATGGTTGAGTCCTATCTGCTCAATCTGAATATCGGTAGAAAGGGATGTTTTTAAATGAGAAAAATCCGGTTTTGGGGCTGGATTTGTTAATTTAGGAGCAACAGAATTTTTCACCAAAGACTCTATTTTCAAAACGCAATCCAGAGCCTGAATCTGTGATTTCTGAAAGTCATCAATTTCTACAAATACTCCGTTAAACCATTTGGAAACAACAATAATGGGAATATTTAAATTTTTGACGGCATCGATATAATTACCATGAACCGGAACATCCGTGTCCGATAAAGGAATATTGTATTTCAATCTTCTGTCCAGAGCCTTTTGGGTGAGCATTTCCGTAGGATTGGAAAAATAATGGGAAACCAAAGGTTTATCTTTGAACTTTACTAAAACTAATTCCTGAGAAAAAGAAAAAGTAACTAAAAATATGCAGACAATACGGAGTAAGTTTCTCATTTTGATAAGTTTTAAGAAATACAAATATACTAAAAATTGCATTTATAAGTAAACACTACAAATTAAAAATCAATATTCCTATATTTGTGTTCTAAATTAAATTAATCAGATGAAAATAGGAATTTTGGGAGGAGGTCAATTGGGACGAATGTTTATGCAAAACGCAATGAATTATCCTTATGAAATTTATTTTTTAGAACCCGATAATCAAGCTCCCTGCTCTATATTCAGAGATTATTTCACGGAAGGAGATTTTAAAGAATATCAAGCTGTTATGGATTTCGCAAAAGACAAAGATGTAATCAGCATTGAGATAGAAAATGTTAATGTCGAGGCGTTTAAGGAACTTCGAAAACAGGGAAAAAGAATCATTCCCTCCCCCGAATGTCTGGAAATTATAAAAGATAAAGGTTTACAGAAAGAATTCTATGTCAAACACAATCTCCCGACAGCGGAATTTTATCTGGTGAAAAACAAAAATGAATTAGTCAATCATAGTTCTTTGAGTTTTCCATTTATACAGAAATTAAGGGTGGGAGGATATGACGGTAAAGGCGTACAGTTGATAAAAAATGAGACAAATCTGGATGATGTATGGGATGAACCTTCTGTAATTGAGAAAGCGGTTATAATAGAAAAAGAATTATCCGTATTGGTTTCTAAAAATGCAACCGGTGAGATGAAAGTTTTTGATGTCGTGGAAATGGTTTTTGATAAACGTCTTAATCTGGTAGATCATCTGTTTTCTCCTGCCGAAATAGAAGCTGAAATTGCGGAAAAAGCAAAAGAAATAAGTTTAAAAGCCGTAGACTCTTTTCAAACAGCCGGAATATTTTGTGTTGAACTGTTCCTGCTGAAAGATGAAACCATTCTGATAAATGAGATTGCCCCCAGAGTTCACAACAGCGGACATCAAACTATTGAAGCTAATGCATCTTCCCAGTATGATCAAATGCTTCGTATCTTAGTTGACTTACCTTTGGGTGATGTTTCTACCCGTAAGTTATCCGCCATGGTAAATCTGGTGGGAGAACCGGGATATGAAGGGAATGCGGAATATATTGGGTTGGATAAGCTGGTGTCTTTACCTGAAACTTATATACATATATATGGAAAAAAAATAACCAAACCGGGAAGAAAAATGGGGCATGTTACGGTTTTGGGAAAATACAAATCCGAAATAGAAGAAAAAATACAATTTATAAAGTCTAACGTAAAAGTTATTTCAAGATGAGTACAGCTTTAGTGGGAATTATTATGGGAAGTGATAGTGATCTTTCCGTTATGGAACAAGCAGCAGAAATACTGAATGAGTTAAAGATACCGTATGAGCTGACTATAGTTTCTGCTCACCGGACACCCAACCGGATGGCTGATTACGCCCAATCTGCTTACAAAAGAGGAATAAAGGTGATCATTGCCGGCGCCGGAGGCGCCGCACATCTGCCCGGAATGGTGGCTTCTCATACTTCCCTTCCGGTCATAGGCGTTCCTATCAAATCTTCCAACTCCATTGACGGTTGGGATTCCATTCTCTCCATATTACAAATGCCTAATGGAATACCGGTGGCAACGGTGGCTTTAAATGCTGCAAAAAATGCAGGCCTGCTGGCAGCACGAATTCTCTCTCCATTTTCTGAAGAGATAACCCAAAGGTTGCAGGAATTTCAAAAAATAAATGAAATTAAGGTTCTCCAAGCGGTGGAAAGAGTAAAAAAACGGTATCCTAATGATTTTGATGAATAAAGAATTTACTTCTTTTCCAATTTGGTTTTTATTCGGTTTGCTTCCTTAATAAAGTCCGATAATTTTTCCGTTTCTCCTTTTTCCAAATAGGACTTGAACAGGTTGAGCTTATCCAGATAGGTGTTGATAATTGGAAGGATATGTTTGGAGTTTTGTTCAAAAATGGGAAGCCACATATCTACGGAACTTTTTGCCAATCGAACCGTAGAGGCAAAACCTCCGGAAGCAAGATTAAATATGGCTGAATCGTCTTTTTCTTTTTCCAGAACGGCTACAGCCAAAGCATAGGATATGGCGTGAGAAAGATGAGAAACATAGCCCACGTGTTCATCGTGAGATTCGGAATCCATAAGAATTAAACGGGAGCCTAAATGAAAATATAATTCCGAGACGAGATTTACCGCTTTGGGAAAAGAGTCTTCCGAATTGCATATAATAGCCACCTTATCTTTAAATAAGCCATGAAAGGCAGCTGTAGGTCCGCTGTATTCCGTTCCTGCCATCGGATGTGAAGGTACGTAAGATTTACGGTTAGGATGCGCTTTTACTTTTTCCATTAAAGAAGATTTGGTGGAACCGACATCCATAACTATTGAATCGGAAGGAAGAATATCCAGAATATACGGAAGAAGTCTAAGGCTTACATCCACAGGGGTAGACAGAATAACCAAACCGGAACTTTGTACGGCTTCCTCCAATGGCAGGATTTTATCGGCAATTCCTAATTCCAGAGCTTGTTGTTCATGAAGTTTGGATTTATCAGTTCCTATAATTTCCGACGCAAATCCGCTTTTCTTTAGGTCAAGCGCCATAGAGCCACCGATTAATCCTAACCCGATAATGCTTATTTTTTTTGACATTCTTATTTACAAATCTTCTTCAAAAAACAATACCTTACACTTTAGATAAAAAAACCGGTTCTTATATTAAAGAAAGGAATTGATCTTATAGATAAAGTATAATTCTTAATTATACGGACATTATTTCTTTTTCTTTTTTTGCCAGATGCTCTTCAGTTATTTTAACATACTTATCTGTAAGATCCTGAATTTGTGCTTCTCCGTCTTTCTTTTGATCATCGGACAGGCTATCTGATTTTTTGATACTATTCTTGGCTTCCTGCCGGGCCTGCCGAATACCTACCTTGGAATTTTCGCACTCAAGTTTTGCCTGTTTCACGAGTTCTTTTCTTCGTTCTCCCGTTAATGGAGGAATGTTGATGATAATAATTTCCCCATTATTATTGGGAGTAAGTCCCATATTAGCCTGAAAAATGGCTTTTTCTATGGCTCCTAAAACAGACCTGTCCCAAGGCTGTATACTTAAAGTCATCCCGTCAGGAGCAGAAATATTAGCAACCTGAGATAACGGAGTAGGAGCTCCGTAATATTCTACCAAAATAGATTGAATAACTGCCGGATTGGCTCTCCCTGCACGGATTTTGCTAAAAGCACTCTTTAAATGCTCGATTGACAAATCCATACTTTCTTTTGTTGTATCAATTATTAATTCTAGCTCTTCCATAATTTTAAGATAAATATCTGGTAAATATAAGTTTTTAAATTATTTAAATGGTAACTATAGTTCCTACTTCTTTTCCTTCAACTATCTTTTTTAAGTTTCCTTCTTTGTTCATATCAAAAACAATAATAGGAATTTTGTTTTCCTGACTTAGCGTAAAAGCCGTCATATCCATGATTTTAAGTCCTTTTTCATAAACTTCTTCAAAAGAAATGCTATTAAATTTCACGGCATTTTCATTTTTTTCGGGATCTACATCATAAATTCCGTCTACACGTGTTCCTTTTAAGATGACTTCAGCATTTATTTCGATAGCTTTCAAAGTGGCTGCCGTATCTGTGGTAAAATACGGATTTCCGGTACCTGCACCGAAAATAACTACTCTTCCTTTTTCCAAATGACGTTCGGCCTTTCTTTTTATGAAAGGTTCTGCAACCTGTTCCATCCTGATGGATGTCTGGAGACGGGTTTTTACTCCGATTGATTCCAAAGAGCTTTGAAGCGCCATTCCGTTAATTACAGTTGCGAGCATTCCCATGTAATCTCCCTGAACTCGGTCTATTCCCGTAGCAGCACCCGACACCCCTCTGAAAATATTTCCTCCACCTATTACAACGGCTACTTCAACTCCTATTTCCACTATTTCTTTTATTTGTTCGGAATAATTTTGAAGTATTGTGGAATCTATGCCGCATTGCTGGTTTCCCATTAAAGCTTCTCCACTGAGTTTTAAAAGTATTCTTTTATATTTCATTATCTTATAGAGAGTTTTTTATTGATTTTTAATTTGATACGAACAACTGAAAAGAAAATTTATCATCACTTTAACTAAAAAAGAAGACATTTTAAAGCAACCGTAAACAGAAAACAGTGAAACTATCGTTGACATCATGGGTGATGAATTTTCTGCATGCAAATATACTAATAAAAAGATGAATATTTTTGATGCCGTGCGAAGCATTTATTACAACTTCATGAAATTCCGGATAAAAAAATTCCCCATACCCATCTTATCCTGCCTCCGGAAAGAGACTCGAATTTTATTCTTCAAAAGGAAACGGTTCTCTTAAAATAATCCCTAAAGATACCCTTACTTTTTATTTTATCAGTAAAGTTAAGATCTGAGTTGCCGATTCCGAAGATAAATTTAGCAATGGCTGAGGGTATACACCGAAAACCAAAGCCAAAACCACTAAAGCTCCTAATCCTACTTTTGCTTCTATGGAAATGTCCTGTTGTTTTTCCAAAAATTCTTCATTCCCTCTGCCAAACATGGACATTCCATACATTTTAGTCACATAAACTGCACACAGAATTAAGGTTAATCCGGCAAAAATTGTTCCCAAAGTGCTTATTGTAAAAATACTTTTCAATAATAAAAATTCTCCAATAAAGGCGTTAGTTAACGGAACCGCCATAGTAGCTATGGAAATGATCATGAATAGAACGGCAAAAACCGGAGCCTTGGAAGCTAATCCTCCCATTTGGGTTAAATCCCGGGTTTTAAATTTTTTAATCAGAATATCTGCCACATAAAAAAGTCCCACTACATTTACGCCATGTGCCAGCATCTGGACAGACGCTCCTTCTATTCCGGTCAGGTCTAATCCGTAATTCACGGTAGCAATTGCTCCGGAGAAAATACCTGCCGCAATCAATCCTACGTGTGCCATGGATGAAAAAGCGAGCAAGCGTTTTATATCTTTCTGAACAACAGCGATTAAAGACGCATATACAATTCCTATAACGGATAACGATAAGGCTACGTATCCTGAAACTCCTCCTATTGCTTCCGGAGTGAGTGGTAAAAGATATTTTATCATACCGAAAACTCCCATTTTCAACATAATTCCGGCTAACAGCATGGAACCCTGAGTAGGAGCCATGGCATAGGTGTCTGCCTGCCAGGTATGAAACGGGAAAACAGGCAACTTGATGGCAAAAGCAAGGAATAACATCCAGAATACGACTACCTGAGCTTCGGAAGATATTTTCGCAGAATATAATGCCTGCAGATCAAACGATCCTGCCTGTAAGTAAACATAGATCAAAGCCACTAACATGAATAGTGATCCGAAAAATGTATAGATAAAGAATTTTAAATTAATTCTTAACCTGTTTTCTCCTGTACCGAACAGTCCGCAAATAAACCAAATCGGAACCAATGTTACTTCCCAAAAGATATAAAACAACAATCCGTCTAAAGAGGTGAAAATTCCAACCAGCCCAAATTGCATCAGTAAGATCAGGGCATAAAAACCGGAGGGACGCTCGTCTTTAAATGCGGAATATATAATAACAGGAACCAGGGTATTAGTTAACAGAAGCATTAGCAGAGATAATCCGTCTACTCCAAAATGTGCTGTTGATCTTATTGGAGAAAAGAACAACCCCTGTCCTATTTCATACTGAATACCGGAATTTGCTTTAAATCCGTACCAAAGAAAAGCGGTTAGTATAAACTCTATTAAAGCTATACCAAGGGCTATATATTTTGACTCAGAACCCCGAAAGGCAAATAATAATCCGGATCCAATGATGGGTAAAAGTAATATCGTTAAGGTTAACATTATATCTATTTACTTTATTATATTTTAATTAATGACTTAAAAATCCTGAAACCAACAACAGAACAAATATTCCTATGGACATGACAAAAACATAGAATTCAACGTTTCCGTTCTGTACGAACCGAAATACATTTCCACATCCTCTTACTGCTTTCGCCGTTCCTTCCACTACTCCATTTATAACATATTTATCCACTACATTTTTCAGAAATCTTCCTAAACTTATGGTAGGGTTAACTACAATTTCATTATACAATTCATTAACATAGGCTGCATGGGCGGAATATTTTTCCCATCCGGTCATATTTTCCACAATATCGGCTTGTGCTTTTCTAACAACATATTTATTATAGGTTGCAAATGATACGACAGCCACTACTGCCAGCGTTATTCCCAACAACATCATTTCTGTCGTAAATGAAGGTTCTGCATGTGAATGTAAGTTCACATATACAGGACTTAGCCAATGGTGCATCTTTTGAGAAATTCCTTCTCCCAAATAATGGGGCAGATTCAATGCTCCTCCTACTATTGTCAGCAGGGCCAGTATCAGCAAAGGAACAGTCATCACCGAAGGACTTTCGTGTACGTGTTTTTCTTGTTCTCTCGTTCCTCTAAAATCTCCGAAAAACGTAAGAAACAATAATCTAAACATATAGATGCAGGTTAACGCCGCGGAGAAAAGAGTCAGTCCCCAAATTATTTTATTCTTTTCCCAAATGGCTACCAAAATTTCATCTTTGGAAAACATTCCTGCCAATGGAGGTATTCCGCATATGGCTAAGGTAGCTATTAAAAATGTAATATAAGTAACCGGTATTTTCTTTCTCAATCCTCCCATGTATCTCATATCCTGTTCCCCACTCATGGCATGAATTACACTTCCTGCTCCTAAAAACAACAATGCTTTAAAAAATGCATGGGTTGTAACATGGAACAAAGCCGCAGAAAAAGCTCCGACTCCTAAGGCTACAAACATCAGCCCCAACTGAGACACTGTGGAATAAGCCAATACTTTTTTGATGTCGTTTTGTCTTAATCCGATGAAAGCCGCTAAAATGGAAGTAGCCAATCCTATATACATGATAAGATCCAAAGTAAGCGGAGCCAGAGTATAAATAGCATTGGAACGAATAACCAGATAGATACCTGCCGTAACCATCGTTGCGGCATGGATCAATGCCGAAACCGGAGTGGGACCGGCCATCGCATCGGGCAACCAGGTATATAAAGGAATCTGAGCCGATTTCCCCATTGCTCCTATAAACAAGAAAACAGTTGCCGCTATTAATACCGGATCATTGGGATTGAAATTCACCGCTAATGCTGAAATATCCGTATATTCAATGCTTCCAAAATAAAAAGCCACTAAAAAGATTCCCAACAACAATCCTAAATCTCCTATTCGGTTCATTACAAAAGCCTTTCTGGCAGCATATCCGTATTCTTTATTCTTATACCAGAATCCTATGAGAAGATACGAACAGAACCCTACTCCTTCCCAGCCGATGAATAAGATCAGGAAATTACTTCCCATTACCAGCAAAAGCATAGAGAAAATAAACAGATTCAGGTACGAGAAGAATTTATAAAATCCTTTATCGTCATGCATATATCCTATGGAATACAGATGAATCAGGGATCCGATACCGGTAACAATCATCATCATAACCAAGGATAATTGATCTATCTGGAAAGAAAAATTTACTTTGAAATCGTCTATTGAAAACCAGGTAAACATAGTAGCTTTTATCGGTTCTGTAAAGGAATAAAACAAATACACCGATAAAAAGAACGGAATCCAGACTGCTAAATTTGCAACGGTTCCTATTGCTGATTTTGGTATTTTGCTTCCAAAAAGCCCGCATATGATAAACCCTATCAGGGGTAAAACCGGTATTAAAAAAATTATATTCTCCATCTGCTATCCCTTTAATCTGTTAAATAAACTTACATCTACGGAACGTGTATTTCTATATAGCATGGTAATAATAGCCAGCCCGACCGCTACTTCAGCTGCCGCAACCACCATGATAAAGAAAACCAGAATTTGTCCGTCTGCATCTCCTTTATATGCGGAAAATGCCGCTAACAACAAGTTAACCGAATTTAGCATCAACTCAATGCATCCCAAAATAATGATAGCATTTCTTCTTACTAATACCCCTGTAACGCCTATGCAAAAAAGTAAAGCGGATAAGTATATAAAATAATCTATCGGTACGCTTTGAAGTAAACTGTTTACCATTTCTTTTTCTTATTTCAAAAATATTTTTTGTTATAAATCTCTTTTTCCTATCATTACTGCCCCTACTAAGGCTGCTAAAAATAAGATACCTGCCAGTTCAAACGGTAAGACATATTTATTAAATAACAGATGTCCTAAGTTTTTAGTTAATCCTATCTGACTGTCCGGATTTATCGGGAAATCAATTTCCTGATACCCTTTCAATGCTCCGGTAAAACCGATAAAAACCAATCCTCCGCAGATGGTAGCCAATATTCTGAATGATCCTTCTTTCAACGGTTCGTCCTTTTCTTTCAGATTTAACATCATCAATACATAGAGAAATAATACCATGATTGCTCCTGAGTATACAATGATCTGCACAGCGCCTAAAAATTGGGCATTGAGCATAACATATAATCCTGATATGGAAAAAAAAGTAATGATCAGAGCAATAATGCTGTACATTGGGCTTTTGCTGAAAATAACAAAAAGCGCACTAATGATTGCCGCTGCGGATATAAGATAAAATAAAATTTCCTCCATATTCTTATTTTTCTGTTGAATATTTTTTTATTTGCCTTTGTGAAACATCTATTCTTTCCTCCATAATTTCTACGAGTTTATCTTTTCCATAGACAAAGTTCTTCCGTAATTGTTCCGGGAATACCAATCTGTCTGTAAGAAAAACCGCTTCCTTGGGGCAGGCTTCTTCACACATACCGCAAAAAATACACCTCAACATATTAATTTCATATTTTTCCGCGTATTTTTCTTCCCGATATAAATTTTCTTCTCCGGGATTTCTCTCTGCCGCAACTATGGTTATAGCTTCCGCAGGACAGGCTAAGGCGCATAAACCGCAGGCTGTGCAACGCTCACGTCCTTCATCATCTCTTTTTAGTACATGCCTGCCTCTGTATACGGGACTAAATTTCCTTTTCTTTTCCGGATAGGCAATTGTAATCGGTTTTTTGAAAAAATGACTGAAAGTGATCTTCATTCCCCCAAAAATTGCGGGAAGATAAATTTTCTCTTTCAAGGTCATTTCTTTGTTAGAAACTACTTTTGATTTACTTGTAAGACGTTGCATGAAATTTGTATATTTTTATGCTTTTTCGAAATTTAATTAAAATACTACTAAAAAGGCTGTTATCAATAAATTTAAAATAGCCAGAGGAATCATGATTCTCCACCCCAGATGCATCAACTGATCGTATCTGAACCTTGGCAATGTCCACCGCACCCACATGAAACAAAATATACAGAATGTTATTTTTATCAGAAATGCAATTATGCTTAAAATTCCTATTGCGTTTTCTCCTAAAGTTCCACTCTGAGCCAGCTCATTCATAAACGGAAAGCTGTATCCTCCAAAAAACAGGGCACTGATCAATGCAGAGCTTATAAACATATTAATGTATTCTGCAAATAAGAATGTACCAAATTTCATGGAACCGTATTCCGTATGATACCCTCCTACCAACTCCGATTCACATTCTGCCAGATCAAAAGGCGCTCTGTTTAATTCGGCGAAGGAGCAGGTCACGAATAAAATGAATGCCAGAGGTTGATAAAGTATATTCCATCCCATTCCGTACAGGCTTCCTGCCTGTTGTTCCACTATTGTACGCAAATCCAATGTTCCGGACATCATAATGACGGATAACAAGGATAATCCCATTGCCAATTCATAGGAAATCATTTGTGAAGAGGCACGGACAGCTCCCAATAAGGAATATTTATTATTTGACGACCATCCTCCCAACATAATTCCATATACTCCGACAGAAACTATTCCCATGACATATAATACTCCTACATCAATGCTGGTTACCTGTACCTGATAGGATTCTCCTCCGATAAACAAAGATTTTCCCCAAGGAATTACGGCGCCTGTACTCAATGCTATCAACATCAGTATCCCTGGTGAAATAATAAACAGCCATTTTTCTGCATTTCTCGGAACAAAATCTTCTTTGAAAAATAATTTTCCTCCGTCACACAGGGGCTGCAACAATCCGTATTTACCTGCCCGGTTAGGTCCTATCCGGTCTTGCATGAAGGCTGCCACTTTACGTTCCATCCAGGTTTCATAGGCAGCTGCCCCCAGACATATCACAAATAAAACAATGACTAATGTTACTGTAAACCACATATTATTTTATTCTATTGTTTTAGCTTTATTCTTTTTTGTTAAATAATGCGGATCATCTTTGGGTAAAGACGATTCATAATGATTGACTGAAACTACGGAATGATTGCTAATATGAGCAGGTCCTTCTATATTCCAATATTTTAAATCTTTTCTTTCAAACCTACACTCATTACAGATGAATTCTTCTACTTCATTGTATTTATCTTTCCTTGCGGTAACTCTGACAATTTCATCTCCTTTCATCCATAAAACGGCTTTTCCGCTGCATTTTCCACATTTACAGGTGGCATTTACCGGTTCTGTGAACCAAACCCGGCTTTTAAATCTGGCGGTTCTGTCTGTTAAAGCTCCCACCGGACAAACATCTATCATGTTTCCGGAAAAATCATTGGTAATTGCTTTATTCAGATAGGTGCTGATTTCCGCATGATCTCCTCTGAATAAAATCCCATGGTTTCTGCGGTCTGTTAATTGATTGGCTACTAAAACACATCGTGCGCAAAGAATGCAACGATTCATATTCAGCTTTATGTACGGACCTAAATCATCCGAACGGAACGTTTTTCTCGGAAATTCCGAACGGGTTTTATCCAGACCGTGCTCATAAACCAAATCCTGCAATTTACATTCTCCTGCCTGATCGCATATGGGACAGTCCAAAGGGTGATTAATTAATAAAAATTCTGTAACCCCCTGCACGGCTTGTATTACTCTTTCCGAAGTGATAACCTTCACTTCCATCCCGTCCATTACACCGGTACGACAAGCCGGAACCAGCTTCGGCATGGGACGAGGGTCTCTTTCAGAACCTTTGGATACTTCCACCAAACAGGTGCGGCAACGTCCTCCGCTTCCTTCCAACTTGCTATAATAACACATCGTCGGAGGTACTGAAGCTCCTCCAATCTGACGTGCTGCCTCCACGATAGAAATCCCGGGATTCACTTCTATGGTGATTCCGTCTATGGTTACTTTTATTTTATTTATTTCTTCGCTCATTTGCTTTATACTGCTTACATTATAAAATGCAACTAAATTCAAAGATACGTTTCTACTGAACGTACAGAACAACCTGAGATGTTTTTACCTGTACTGCCAACGTAGTTCAAATCAGGCAAGGCTGTTTTTTCTTTATTTTCATTCTCGGAAAAACCGCCTTTTCTAAAAAATTATCCTGTTCTTACTTTTACATTCGATACTCATCCTGTTAAAGCAAGGTGTATCCATCATTTATAATAACACCGGTTTCAGGCGGTAAATTAAACCTGATCCCTGTTTACGGTTATTTCATTTAGATCAAAGAATCTGTTTCCGGAAAATTGTGATATTGTTCCGATGCATTCCGGCAACCTTTTATTTTTGTTAAACTGGTGCATAATCCGCTATTCCATAATTTCTTACTAAACATTCCGGATTATTAATATGCCATTCGAATTCATCTCTGAAATGACGAATAGCTGCCGCTACAGGCCAAGCCGCGGCATCACCCAAAGGACAAATGGTATTTCCTTCTATCCTGCTTTGAATATTCCATAGAAGGTCAATATCTTCATGGGTTCCTTTTCCTTCTTCTATTTTTTTCAGAATTTTGTACATCCAGCCGGTACCTTCCCGACACGGGGTACATTGTCCGCAACTTTCATGATTATAAAAACGGGCAAGGGTCATCGTATGCCTCACCACGCACTGATCTTCATCTAACACGATAAAACCTCCGGAACCTAATGCCGTACCTGTGACAAAACCTCCATCTGCCATGCTTTCATAATTCATCAGACGGGGTTCTCCTTTAGCGGTCTTCAATATCAGTTTTGCCGGCAAAACAGGAACCGAGGAACCTCCCGGAATACAGGCTTTCAGTTTTTTTCCATTCGGAATTCCTCCACAGTAGTCTTCGCTGTAAATAAACTCTTCTATGCTTAAATTAAAATCCACTTCATATACTCCCGGTTTATTTAAATTTCCACAAGCCGATATTAACTTGGTTCCTGTGGATCTTCCTACTCCTAATTTGGCATATTCCGCTCCGGTTATGGAGATAATTGCCGGAATCGTTGCTATGGTTTCTACATTGTTTACTACTGTCGGGCATTGATACAATCCTTTCACTGCCGGAAAAGGCGGTTTCAATCTCGGATTTCCTCTCTTTCCTTCCAAAGACTCCAACAAGGCGGTTTCTTCTCCGCAAACATAAGCGCCTGCGCCTCTCTGAACATAAATTTCCAAGTCATAGCCCGTATTCTTTATGTTCTTACCTAAAAAACCGTGGGCTTTGGCTTCTTTTATCGCATGTTCCAATATATCGGGAATCCAGGAATATTCTCCTCGTATGTAGATGTAAGAGGTATTGGCTCCCAGGCAAAAAGAAGATATAAGAATTCCTTCTATCAACTGATGGGGAATGTACTCCATTAAAAACCGGTCTTTGAAGGTACCGGGCTCTGATTCGTCTGCATTCACCACCAGATAACGGGGAATTCCTTCGGGCTTAGCCAGAAAACTCCATTTCATTCCTGTAGGAAACCCTGCTCCTCCCCTTCCTCTCAAACCGCTGGTCTTTACCTCTTCCAATATTTCGTCGGGAGTCATTTTCAGCGCTTTTTCCGCTGCTTCGTATCCTCCGTATTTTCTAAATACTTCAAAAGTTTTTATGCCTTCTACATCAATATTTTTAAGTAATAGCTTATTCCCCATTTCTATATGCTCTCTAAACTAATTTTTTTAATCAATTGCAATATTTCCTGCTCTGCAGAGTTCGATAATTTCATCTACTTTTTCCTTAGTAAGGTATTCGTGGTAGAATTTCCCCAACTGCATCATCGGAGCATACCCGCAGGCACCCAGACACTCAGCGGGCTTCAGGGTAAACAAACCATCTTTCGTGGTTTCTCCTTCTTTAATTTGTAATTTTTCTTTAATATGTTCTATGATCTGGTCACTTCCGTTTAACATGCAGGGGCCTGTTCTGCATACTTCCAATACATATTTTCCTACCGGCTGTATGTTAAACATGGTATAGAATGTGGCCACTTCGTATACTTCTATAGGCAGAATATTCAACAAAGAAGCGACATAATCCATTACAGGAACATCCAACCATCCTCCGAACTCTTTTTGAGCCAGATGTAGAACAGGAATCAAGGCTGATTTTTGTTTTCCTTCCGGATACCTGGTAATTATTTCCTCTACTTTACTCAGGGTTTCAGCACTAAAAACTATTTCTTTATCGGGGCTCACACCGTTTTCAGTCATTTTAAATTTCAATGTTTGATTGCAAATATACGATATTGAATCTTTGTTAAAAATTTTAAACAAGAGTTTTTGTTCTCTCACCCATTATCTGGAATTATTTTAAATAACCCTGATATTTGTCATGTTTTTTCCGCCGATAAAAGTAAAAAAATTATGCTGAAAATAAAAACTTTGAATCTTAATTTTCTTTGGGGAAAATTTTAAAATAAAAATTTTTGGGATTTACAAAATAAGTGTATATTTGCAGTCCAAGTTTAGGGCATGCGGATGTGGTGGAACTGGTAGACACGCTAGACTTAGGATCTAGTGCCGTGAGGCGTGGGGGTTCGATTCCCTTCATCCGTACAAAAGGAGAGATTTAAAGTCTCTCCTTTTTTCTTTCTGAAAGTTCTGTGATTGTTTCTAAAAAGGGGACAAGTGGAACAAGTACAAAAGTTATGGCGGGAAGAAAAATAATTGGAGTTTTTCTGAAAAAAAAAAATCAAACCTACAACTTCATCTAAAGGGGCATGTGGTGCTTACGGAAATCATCATGGCAAGCACTTTTGTATTCTATGTTTTGTTGTTCAGGCATTACAACTTATTTTTTATAATAAAGCTGGTTTACAACCTAACATCAAAAAAGTTCGGCAGATATTTATATGTTCTTTTATACTTATCCAATTCAGACTGAGTAATGATGTTTTTATTAATTAATTCTATCTCTTTGGTTGAAAGATGATTATCAACTAAATCAATTTCTCTTCTTGTGAAATTAGGAATTTCTAATTTATAAGGAGTCTCTTCCAAAGAGATAAATTCAAAATCGTCTAATAGTATATCATCTTTAACTTTACTCCCTTTTTCTGCAATTAACCCTCCATAGGTAAACATTTTAGCTCCTCTATTCTCTTGATACAAAATATTAAAAAGCTGATTAAACTCTAAATCCTCAAAGGTTGAGTTCAATCTCTCGCTTAATGTTTTTTTTATTTGAAGATTCAAAAGTATTCTAATAGTTTTATAGTTATTCCCTCCTATAAAATCAGAATTTCTTAAATTGTAGGGAATATTATTACCAAACTTTTCTTTAAATTGTTCTATTGTATATTCTTCTCTTGTTTCAGACAATTTTAATTCACGATTACAAGTCATCAAGTAAATACTACCAACAGGAAGTTTACTGAATAAAACACTTATATCATCAAAAAAATAGTTATCCAGAACACTATCGTAATCCAGCCATACTATGGTTCTTTTATCTAATTCTAATTCAGATAGTATATTAGTAGAATTATTCTGGTAAATATTAATAAATGAATAAGGGCAATTAAACTGTAATTTCTCAATACTAAAATTTCCTCCTTCAATAGAACACATTTCGTTAATATGCAATTCTTTGTGAAATAATTTGAAATCAGTAAAGGATATTCCTCCAAATCCAATATACTGATAATTATTTTGATAATGATTTATAATCCTATTAAATGCAGAAAGAAGCATTTTCCTTTCAGTAAACTTTAAGGGACGTGTTTCATAATTTAAAAACTTAGGACTATTCATACTCTACTTCTTCCATTTTTAAATAATATCTCAAAAGATATTCTCCTAGTTCTTTATATGTCTTTGAATCCGTATCTGAGCGTAATTTGTCAGCAAGTTTTTTTGATGCTGTAAAAGCAATCCTAACCTCTTCATTTTTAGAAGCGACAACATCTAAGTTAATTTCTGGATAAATAAATTTTCTCCCTTCTTCAATTTCGGCTGTTTTTAAATTTATAACCGAAATTTTGTCTTCCTGCTCCCCTAACATGGTACGATACCCATTAGCCTCACTCCCTAATTTTCTTCTTACATCTTTTAAAAAACCTAGAACCAAATTCATTCCTTCCCTCATAAAGAATTTTGCTTTATTGTAAGTTTCCGAAGTAGCATCTATTCCTTTTTTTGTAGTCGTTAGTGGCAACTTTATAGTTTCGTAAGAATCAAAAAATACTATTCCTTTGAACATTACATAATCTACGTGCCATCTTGGAATATTTCCAGTCCCCCATAAAGTTATTTCTGTCTTATCTGCTTCCAACACTAATCTGTCATTGCAGTAAATATACCAACCAGAGGCACGTGGGTTACCAACAAAACTTAATCCTGCAACCACTCTTATTCTTACACCATTGTATTCTAATTCATAAAAATATGGCTTAGAGGTGTCATTAAAGATAACAATATCCTTTTTTTGCAATTCTGAACCATTTAAAGTTATTTTAATACCTTTCTCTATGCTGAAATTTAGAAGTCGTTCTATTTCATCTTTCAGGTCATTTAAAAATTCATCATCTTTAAAAATTTCCGATACCTCCTTATGTAAATTACAAACCTTTATATAAGTTCCGTTTTGTTCTAAATTATTAGTTTCATCAGTTATTTCCAAATACTCAAAATCCCAGTCTTCAACCTCAAATTGCTCTCCTTTACTATCAGTAATTGTTTTCTTCCTCTCTTTCCAGTCAGTTACATTGACATTTATTTGAAAATGGTCATTAGCACTTTTAGTTTTTACCTCAAAATCTTGTCCGATTTTAAATAATGCTCTCTTCATACCTATTCCAAAGCGACCAATTGATCCCTCTGTAGGCGGTGTGTCATCAGGTCTTCCAAACCTAAAAGCATACTTTTGTGCTGTTTCTAATGAAAACCCTCCACAGTTATCTCTAACTATAAACTCATTTTCATTAATAGTAATATCAATGAATAAACCATTATAACTGTGAGGATTTAATTTGTTTGCTCCATCAATGGAATTATCTAATAAATCCAAAATTGCATCTTTTATTGAAATGTCTCTTGTAATCATTTCAATAAAAAATGTTTTCGTAGGGCTACCCTGTATTGTATTACTCATAAGAAATTAACTATTATAAAATTGCTTAATTTCAAACAACTCTCCTTTTGGAAATTCTTTTATATTAGAAATTGCTTGACCTTTTTCAATCTTTTCAAGACTTCTGTATGCCTTTGTACTATCTTTTTCACTAAAACCTAAAAACTTACTGATTGCTTTTGTGTTATTTTTGTCCTTGATGCTTAACAAGAATGAAATTTCACACATACTTGAAAAATCAAAAGTCGGTTGGTTAAATTCTTCAATTCCTTGAGACAACAATACAACGGAAACTCCTTTGGAGCGGATTTCACGTAATATTTTTTCCAAGATGTCTTGATACTTTCTTTCTTTGAAGATTACGTGAGCTTCATCAATTAAAAGTACATAACGCATAGCGCGACAACCATTATCAGTAGGCGTATTGTCCATATTCATAAATACATTATAAATGTAGTTTATTATTAGAAACAATGATGTAAAACGTACAGAGTTAGATAAATCTCCTGACAAAGACAAGTAAATGTTTTGATTTAGGAAATTCTTAATCTTCTTATCTTCCTGAAACACATTATATCTACTTAACTCATCAATAATTTCGGTTAGCGTGTCTCGTTTGTCTCCTACGATTTCTAACAACTGATTATTGATTTCTTCAAAAGTTGGATATTCATTTGGTTTTTTATTGATAAATGCTTCATTGGTGGCTTCTCTCAATTTACCCCGTTGTTTGACCCCAATATTTGAGTATTTACAAATAATATCTACAAACTTATCAATTCCCATTTGTTTATTGATGTCATTGATACTATCAATAAATGAAAGCGGATTTATAGGGAAAGGTGTATTTGGAGCATTAATAAATTGTGCCTTAGTTTCATCAAAGAATGGTTGCATTTCTATCAAATCATCATCTTTTAATCCTTTAAAATCTAAGTAGATGAAACTTACGTGATGATTTGATTTTTCCGAAATCTCCCGTAAAAGTTGCAATGCAAATTGTGTTTTTCCTGTACCAGTATTTCCTGCTACAGCAATATGGTTATTATTGTATAACTTTATATCGTTGAAGTTCAATATAATTTCTTCATTTTCATCCTCTAATTTGTTTCCTATCAAAATTTTAATTGGCTCTGCAAAATAAGATTTTTCAATTTTCTGACTGTTATTTTTTACAGCATCTAAACTTACTTTAACTGTATCCAACATAGAAATTCCTTTATCTAAATGTTCTGTCAGAAAATCTAAAAAAGTATAATTATTATTGTTGGAAAACAAATTATCCATTAACTCCAAACCGTGGTCAATATGTAGTTTAATGTATTTCGGAATATTCTCATTAGTTTTATAAATACCATAATGTTGGCAAATCAAAGCAATGTAAAAATCTCTGTATTTCGCATCAAACAAAATATGGTCTTTATATTCCTTTCCTTTGGAATCATAAATATTAAATTCGGAAGTAGCAAAACGCTTACTGTTTTGCAAAGAATAACCTAATGCAATTCTTGCAATTACGTTTTCTTTTGTTCCAACAGGTAATTTAGCCGTTAGTTTTCTAACGATTTCCTGGTTGGCTTCCGATGTTCTTATATTAATTTGCATAAAGTTCGTTGTATGTTTTGATTAAGTTTTCTGGAACCGATTCAACAAATTCGGAAGCATCTGTACTAATATTGTGAATGATGTACGATTTACTGATGTTCGATTTCAGTAATTCAAATTCACTCTCAGTCAATTCCTTATGGATTAGCGGAAATAAAACCACTTGCTTGGAAACATTTGGATAAAATTCTTTGATTACGTTTTCTGCGTGGTCTTTGTCAAATTTTTGCATCGGTGAATCTATGAACACAGGAAATTCAATATCCGATTCGTCAACCAACGCTTTGAGTAGAGCGGAAGCATACATTTGACGCTCTCCCATTGATAATGAACCTTTATCAATTTTCTCATTTCGGGAGTTGAAAAGGTTAATATCCACATCGTCTCCTGCCTGATTTATATCTACGACAACTTTTTTGATAAAACCTTTTTTATGCATCAGTATATTGAGTTCGTTCAAAATATTTTCTTCAAGTTTTTTCTTGGTCGTAACTTTGAAATCTTTGATAAACTCTTTTAAATTAGAAATCAAATCCTGTGTTTTCTTATCCTTTTCAGAATAACGTCTCGAATCGTCTATTTTCTTTCTTAACTCCTCTTGTCTTTGCTTTAGAGTTTTAATCTCATTTTTAAACGCTCCTGTCCGTTCTCCTAAATCATAGATGTCCTTTTCAATGCTAAATACTCTATCGTCTAATCGTTTTTTATCTGCTCTTAGGTTTGCGATATATTCATCTTCAGCATCTTTTTCCGCAGACCTAATTTTTCTTCTGATAGAATCAAGGTCATTTTTAGACCTTAAATACTCATCATTCAATCTTGTGAAAACATCTCTAAAGGTATGTTTCAAATTATTGATTAAAGTATTTAATTCATTTGTCTCAACATCTGAAAAATCATGTAATGCTTCAAAATGTGCAGGAAGTTCCGGAATATCAGAAAAGAAGTATTTTTTGATGAGATTTTTAATTTGTGTCTCATAAAAATCACGAATTTCTATCCCAATTATCCCATTAAACTTCTTCTTCTCTACCTCAATATCATCAAGAATGCATTTAGTTTTTTCTCCTACATCTTCCTGTTTGTATTTACTTTCCTTATAATTCTTCTCACTTTCTAATTGGTTTGAGATATCCATTAAAGTTTCTCCTGCTAATCCGAAAGGAATTAAATCAAATAAGTCTTTCAAATCATTTTGAAGATTATTGATTTTATCGTTTAATTTTGTTTCCTCTATTTTCAAATCATTGAGTTGCTCCAAGGTCATCATATTCCCTTCTTGGATCAACTTCATCTGAATTTCGTTGGATTCACTCTGTTTCTCGACTTTCTCCTGATTCAACTCTTGGACTTGAACTTCTATGTCGTCAATCGCAATCTGTTTATTTTTTATTGCGGTTTCTATTTCGTTAAACTCTTGACGTTCCTGTGGTTTCGCTGATTTCTTCCTGTATTCGTCTTGAATATTTTCAAGTTGGTCTTTTAAATCTTCATATTTTTTGATCCCTAAAACTTCCGTATATGCTTTGCTTAATAATCTTCTTTGTTCAGACGAGTTGATTTCGGCAAGGGAAACAATTTTTTCAGCGTCAAAGAAAAAGAACTTTGCAATTTCAATAGGCAAAATAAAATCACGGATAAAGATTTCTTCTCCATCTTGTTTCCCCTCTGTTGTAAGATCCTGAATAAGTTCGTTTTGAAAACCATCTATCAAAACTTCTACTTTGTCGCTTGTGCTTGTTTTTATATCATAACTTCTCGTAATTTTGATTTCATTACAAGTTATATCAGGAATTTTCACATCTCTAAAAGTAACGGAAACAGAAAATCTTGTTTCTCCCTTAGCTCTTGCTAGTCTATTTAGGCTGTTTCCAATATATTTTCCATATCCTCCCTTATCTGCAATCTCTTTCTGATAAAGTTCATCGACTTTTTCCATCTGTTTACCATACAGACACCAAACCAATGACATTAGGAATGTAGTTTTTCCAAAACCGTTTTTCCCACTCACAACAACTATATTTTTGTTGTTTTCAGGCAAAAGATCAATTTTAATCTTTCCTTTATATATTCGGAAGTTATTTAACTCTATATCTTTAATGAACATCTTTTTGCTCTTTTTTTAGATATTCTTCTATTCGTGTTTCAATATCCTCTTTTAATCCACGTTTGCGATTCAAAAGCGACTTGTTTTTCTGTAAGGTCAAAAGTTCCTGAATTAGCTCAAAATCTTGTGGATTCTTTTTGCAAGATTTTTTAAGCAATTCCAATTCTTTTTCCTTTTTTTCGTTTTGGTCTCTCATATCCAAATCTGATTTATAAGCATTGCGGTAAATTTCCGAAACTTTTTGGTTAAATACAAAATCACGATACCAAATCGTCTGAATCGCAACCAATTCCTGATTAGTTATTAACTCAATATGCGGTTTTTCCTTTTGTATTTCCTTTTGAGCTTTTAACAAACGTTTCAATACAGAAGCACGATACCACGGATAATAAGGTCCCATCCCGTTTACTGCATTAGTTCCGTTTCTACGCTGTGGCATACGATTTTTGATAATATTCCGTTGTTCTGCTAATTCATTTCTTAATTGCAAAAGAGGTTTGAGCCAAGTCAAACCATTATCAATCAATGCAGACATTGATTTATCTTGTTTTACGACTGTACAAACCCAACAACCAAATCGGCTTTGTCCACAAGATTTATGTTCTTTATCCGTAACAACCGCAGGACACTCGTAATCATCTGCACTTGCATCTACATAGATTTGGAATAATTCTTCGTTACTTGCGCCCCAAGGCGATGGCATTGTATTGATAATATACCAAACCTCCTCTAACATTAAATACCTAATAGGTGCATACATATACGTATTGGGTTGCACAGGATGTTTGGTTAATCTTTTCCCTTTTATGGCGTGTTTTTTCATTGATTTGGCACGATTAGCACTCTCCGCCGAACGAGTTCCAATTAAAATAACAGCTTCTCCAAATTCATCAAGTTGTTCTAAAATGAAGCGGGAAGTTGGTTTTATTTTCAATCGTTCCGTACACCAACGAAAAGCATTGTTTGGTGCAGGGTAACCTTTTCCAATCAAGTTCACCCAAAAAGAATCTTCCAATCTTGGAATAGTTTTTCTTACATAAATTGGTAAATCTTGGTCTCTTGCAGCTTGCTCAATCTTATTCAAAACTCGATAAACATATTCTACTATAACGGGATTTTCAACCATCGTATCATTACAAACCACATAAATATCTCTACCTACAATTCCGTGAAAATCTTTAACCTGCTTCAATGCTTCCCAAACTAATTGAAGCATTACGGTAGAATCTTTTCCACCACTAAAACCAATAATCCATGGACGTTTTGTTTCGTCTGCAAACATGTATTGGTCAATTATTTCATCTATTATGCTTTGTGTATTCTTAGTAAATTTTGACACTAGAACTTATATAAGGAATTTATTTTTTATAAATAACAAATTACGGAATTAAAATTTGTTTTGCAAAAAAAACTTTAAATATTTTTGGTTACCCTAAAATCCTGCATTTATAAAGAGTAATCATTATTCTTAAACTTTTGCTTTTACAAAATTACTACAATTGTCATCCTTTAGCCTTTTCCAAGTGTAGATATTTCTTCATTGTGTTTGTCAGAGAAATAAGAATTTACACTCTGTATATACCTTATTTCTAAATTACCCTTTGTAAAAAAAATAGTACTTTTGCTAATAAAAATAATCTATACGATGAATTACGATATTATAGT
>JAISMV010000114.1 GCA_031276535.1 Flavobacteriaceae bacterium | reverse complement strand
TATTTACAGAAATGATATTTTGCGAATAACACAAATTGTTTACTATAAGAACGGATAAGAGCAGTAATATTTTTTTCATGAGCGTTAGTAAAAAAACAGGTTTTTCAGAAAAAACAATTTTTATAAATAAGATAAATATCCCAGCAAAAATACTTTTTTTTTCTTAACTAACTAGAAAATTTTTAATTTATTTTTTGAATCCGATTCAGGTATAATTTTATAATAATTAATTATTTTTAATTCTTAAACGATCTCAATTAGTTAAGAAGATTTTCAAGGAAGGACAAAACTGTTAAAACATGAGTTTGATTTCCAATTATTTGTCGTAATCACTCTCATTTCCCATAGATTTTTCTTAAATTTGTCTAAATTTTCAATGTTTTGAAGAGAGCAGCAATTTTTTTTTTCATACTGATATCTAAACTCCCGTTTTCTGTTTTATATGGTTTCTCCACTGTCTTATCTTTGATCTTATATTACCTCATAAGATACAGAAGAAAAGTAGTCGGCGGAAACTTATTGATCGCTTTTCCTGAAAAGACAAAAAAAGAGAGAACAAAAATCGAAAAAATGTTTTATAGAAACTTTTGCGATTTTATGGTGGAATTGATCAAAGCATTCACCATGAAAAAGGAAGAGTATGTTAAACGTATCGCATTCATCAATTTGGAAGTGTCTCAACAATGTCTGAATGAGAAAAAAGATGTGGTCTTACTCACCGGTCATATGTTTAATTGGGAATGGTTATCCGGAGTATCTTCCGATCTGTATCAGAAACACACATACGGCATTTATAAAAAGGTTGCCAGTAATCTTTTCGATCAGGAAATGCATAGAGCCCGCTCTCGTTTCGGAACCATTCCTATTGTGGTGAAAGAAGCAGTACGAACGATGATCCAATTGCCCAATGACGGTTCGCATTTGTTTCTCTTTGTCGCGGATCAAAGCCCTTTTAAAACCAGAATTCACTCTGAGTTGGAATTTTTCGGCCGGATGACACCGGTTTTTAACGGGTATGATAAAATTACCCGTAAGAAAGATTATGCCGTTATATATGTTGATATGGTGAAAATAGGCAGGGGAAAATACGAAGCACGGTTGAAACGAATTTTACCGGATGCGGAAAAATTCAGAGAGAATGAAATTATAGAAAAATTTTATAAAGAACTTACTCAAAGCATAAAAACATATCCGGAAATCTGGCTTTGGTCTCATAAAAGATGGAAATACACAAGCGGAATCGACTACAAACTTTAGCCATTGTTATCCTCAACTACAATGGAGTGAAATGGTTTGCTGAATTTTTACAGGGAGTTATCGATCATAGTCCCGGTTCTTCCGTGTACGTGATCGATAATGCTTCTACAGACGATTCCGTTAATTATCTAAAACATGCTTTTCCTTCGGTAAATATCATACAAAACACTAAAAATATGGGATATGCGGGAGGATATAATGAAGGATTGAAATATGTATCCGAAGATATTTACTGCCTTCTCAACTCCGACGTGGAAGTAACGGAAAACTGGATCTCTCCCATACTTTCCCTTTTTGAAAAAGATGCGGATATTGCCGCTATACAGCCTAAAATTTTAAGTCATAAAGACAAAAAAAAATTTGAATTTGCCGGAGCGGGCGGCGGTTTTATAGATAATTTGGGGTATCCTTTCTGTCGGGGCAGAATTTTTTTCAGTTTGGAAGAAGACCAAAACCAGTATAACGATACCTGCGAAATTTTCTGGGCAACCGGAGCCTGTTTATTTATCAGGAAAGAGGATTTTCATGTTCAGGGAGGTTTTGATTCCAAATTTTTTGCTCATATGGAAGAAATAGATCTATGCTGGAGGCTGAAAAATGCGGGAAAGAAAATTTATTATTGCGGACAATCCACGGTTTATCATGTCGGAGGGGGAACTTTGGATACTCACGATCCTCATAAAACGTATTTAAATTTTAGAAATAATCTTTTAATGTTGATTAAGAATCTTCCTTCCGACAAGCTTGCAGGGGTTATTTTGTTTCGTTTGATCTTGGACGGACTGGCGGGAATCGATTTTATTTTTTCCGGCGGATGGAAATATTGCCGGGCTGTAATACGCGCTCATTTCTCCGTGTACCGGCTGTTACCCGAATATTTAAAAAAACGCAAAGCCGGAACTCGTAATTATTTTGACAAGAAATATATCGTATTTCAGTATTTCCTAAAGAAAAGAATAAAATACACAGACTTACACTGAATTTCATTTTAGATTTTAAAACCGCACACTATTGAGTTTTTTTATAACTTTGCACACTATTATTTTTACAAACTATGGAATTAGCGAGAATGCAACAACTTGAAAGTTTAGCCAGAGAATACGGCACACCTCTTTATGTCTATGATTCAGCGGTTATTGAAAATCAATATAACAGATTATTAGAGGCTTTTAAGGATGTAAAGAATATCAAATTAAATTATGCTTGTAAAGCTAATACCAACTTAAATATCCTGAAATTTCTCAAGAGCATCGGTTCAGGATTGGATACTGTTTCCATACAGGAAGTTCAATTAGGGCTTTTGGCGGGATTTGAACCTGAGAAAATTATTTATACTCCCAGCGGAGTTTCCTTTGATGAAATAAAACAAGCCGTAGACTTGGGAGTGCGGATCAATATAGATAATCTGTCCATCTTAGAATTATTCGGACAGGAAATCAAAAACTACCCTGTCAGCATTCGGATGAATCCTCACATTTTAGCCGGAGGAAACTCTAAGATCTCGGTAGGACACATTGATTCCAAGTTTGGAATTTCCATTTATCAATTGCCTCATATCCTGAGAGTGGTAAGCAACACCGGAATCCGGATAGAAGGAATACACATGCATACAGGTTCGGATATTCTGGACATAGAGGTCTTTCTTCAAGGGGCTGAAATTTTATTCAACGTAGCCAAAGAGTTTCATGATCTGGATTATATTGATTTCGGAAGTGGATTCAAAGTACCTTACAAAGAAGGAGATAACGAAACCGACATTCAATATTTAGGAAAAAAACTGGGAGAACGGTTTAACCTCTTTGAAAAAGAATACAATAAAGACCTTACCCTGCTGTTTGAACCCGGAAAATTTCTGGTAAGCCAGTCCGGTTTCTTTCTGGTTTCCGTAAATGTAATCAAGCAAACGACTTCCACGGTTTTTGCCGAAGTTGACAGCGGATTCAACCATTTGATCCGCCCTATGTTCTATAATGCATATCATAACATTACCAATATTTCAAATCCGGACGGAAGACTACGATTCTATACCGTTGTAGGCTACATCTGCGAGACGGATACCTTCGGAACCAACCGGAAAATAAGTGAAATACGGGAAGGAGATTTTTTATGTTTTGAAAATGCCGGAGCCTATTGTTTTTCCATGTCATCCAATTATAATTCAAGATTGAAACCCGCAGAAATACTCTTGCTGAATGGTAAACCGCATATAATCAGAAGGCGGGAAAGACTGGAAGATTTATTATCTACGACGGAAGAAATTTCTATTTAAAAAATTTGAAAAAAAGAAAAAGCATTGTATATTTGCCACCGTTTAGCGTAGGGTTCCTTACCTGAACAAAAGGAGAGATGGCAGAGTGGTCGATTGCGGCGGTCTTGAAAACCGTTGACTGTAACAGGTCCGGGGGTTCGAATCCCTCTCTCTCCGCAAACAAAGCTAGAATTCAGCAAGTTACGAAATAATCACCCGATTTACACCCAAGAATGTAAAGTCGGGTGTTTTGTTTTTATCTCGCCTCTTTTCCGGGTGCTTTGGGGATCTGTCGGATTGAATTGCTGTTTTTTATGCGGAACAGAAGATAATAAAAAAGACGTGTGTAGTTCAGGGTTACTATTTTTCAGTCCTGCCTTTCAGGCAGGGAGAGTTGTTGTGTGTACTCTCCGCAAGTCGCTGACTTGCGGTTACGAAAATATTGCCTTTCAGGCAAAGAGTGCGCTTTACTATTTCATGATGCGTTTGCTCTGGTCAACCGGACTAACCTTAGTTTATCTTCTGCCATTATTTATATAACTATAATTTTGTTGAGACGATTTTTATTAAGGTTTACAATCATATTTATGATTGTATCTTTACTATTTTTCCAACTCATAATTGGTACTCCGTCCGCCTTCCGCTTCCTTGCGTAATATTCCTTTGTTTATCAGGTCTTGAATATCACGTATAGCGGTATCCTGCGAACATTTGGCTATTTTAGCCCATTTAGAAGAAGTCAGCTTGCCTTCAAATCCGTCCAACAGTTTGTTCAGCATTAAACGTTGGCGGTCATTCAGGGGCGTTTGGCTATGTTGTTCCCAAAACTTAGCTTTTGTCAAAACGGATTCCAATACTTCCCGGCTATTCATAAGAGTATTACCCAAACAGGATAAGAACCATTCCAGCCATTCTGTTATATCTCCATCGCCACGCTGCGTTCGTTCCAATACCTCATAATACTTTTTGCGTTCCGTCAGTATTTGATTCGACATACTATAAAAACGTTGGGAACTTCCATCACTACGAGCAAGCTGCATATCGGTAATTGTACGGGCAATACGTCCGTTGCC
>JAISMV010000087.1 GCA_031276535.1 Flavobacteriaceae bacterium | reverse complement strand
TAACGCCACGGAATATTTAAAAAATTCCGAAGAATAGATTTGTTTTATCCTGTTCCAATAATTCATGTTTTTATAGTTGCCTTGTTTTCTTTATGAAATGAGCGGAATCCGATTGGTTTTATATACATTCATATACCTGTATTTGTGTTTAATCCATAATTATAAAAATATTCTTCAGAAGACCATATTACAGAAATTTTTGTGAAAGCAGATGATTTTTACAAAGAATTTAGAGAGGATAATATCGGAAATTTCGTTACTCTAAATATTTTCTAAAACCTCAACTACTTTATTAAATTTAATATCTTCAATCACTTTGAAAAAATCAATTTCTTCTTTGTGGGGTAGAAAATCGGAGATAACACGGATGATAAAATCCTGAGGTCTTTTCAGGCACATAAAAGTGTAATCTTCCATATTTATCAAGGTTCCTACCGGAATATTTGTGGTTTTGACAAATTTATCGGAGGTCAGTGAGGTAAGACACGGAAGATGGGTTTTAGAAGAAGTTAACCGCAATTTTCCATTCTCGAAAACTTCGCCTTCGTATCCAAACAGAGAAGAAGCAACTACTTCAACGGATTCTCCTTTTTTTAATTCTGCGGGCATGGTTTTTTCTTTTCCGACAATTGCAGTGAAACCGATCAATATACACAAATCAGATTCGGTATTCTTTAAAAATCCTTTGGCTGTGTTTTCCCTGCCTATACCGGTTTTAATAACTTCATAAGAATGTTTTAGGGTGGGAATTTCCCGGAAAGCATCCAGAATTTTTTTCTGTTCTACTTCCATTGGCGTTAAAATGTTGATTTTCATCTTTTGTTATTGATTTAAAAAATTGAAATAATTCCGTAAAATCTTAGCATTATCACACTTTTTTGTGTTTATTTCCAGCAATTTCGGCTTTTTTGAGTCTTCAAAAAAGTATTCTAGACATTTTTCCAATTCTTCCTGATTATGAACTTCCTGATATTCAAAATGGTATTCCTCGGCTAACAATCGGGCTGTCCGGTTATGTTGCGTTACAAAAAATTCGTCCAGAGATTCGGACGTGTCCGGTCCGGGAATGATTTTAAAAATATTTCCTCCTCCATTGTTTACCAATATGATACGAAAGTTGGAAGGGATATATTTATTCCATAAGGCATTTGAATCGTAGAAAAAACCGAGATCTCCGGTAATTAACAGGGTAGGGTTGGCATCAGCGACGGCAAATCCGACTGCTGTGGAACCGGAGCCGTCAATTCCGCTGGCTCCCCGATTACAAAATATTTTATTTTTAGAGTTGAAATCAAATAGTTGGATATATCGGATCATTGCACTATTGGAAATCTGCAGGTTGTAATAATCAGGAATTTTTTCGTTTAAAATTTTAATTACCTGTAGATCGGAAAAAGGAATATTCTTTGAAAATTCCGCATGTTTGATCTTACGTTCATTTTTCATTTGTTTCCAGATTGATGAATAGGCGGATTCTTTAGGAGGAACTTTCACCAGTTCCTGAAGGAACGAAACGGGATGATCTTCTATTTTTTCCGTTAGGGAGAAAAAGGTGTCCGGGTGCCAATATTTATCCAGATGCCAGTGTGCTTTCAGGTTCGAATTTCTAAGAAAGATCTTTACTTTTTTAGATATTAGGTTTTGTCCGATAGTCAGGAGTAGATCCGGTTTGTAACCTTCCATTTTTTCATCTCCGAACGGAAATATATATCGGTCAATATTGGGATAAAAACTAGTGGAATTTAGGTTGGAAGTAGTTTCCGTTAAAATTATCGTGTCTTCTCTTGCTGCCAGTTGTTCCAGCAAATTGTTCAAATCCTTGTCGGGGGGAAGCATTCCTGTCAGGATCATTTTCTTTTCGAACCTGTTCCATTGGGAAAGTAACGAATGCCATTTTTCAGATTCGAATTTTCTTTCGGGTTGGGTTATTGTTTCTATGTTTATTTCAACCGCATCGGTTTGTTCATATAAAGGTTCCGAGAAAGGGATATTGATATGTACCGGTCCTGATTTCAGAATTGCCGTTTGAACGGCTTTTTTGATAATTAGAAAATTATCCGTAATGTTTTGTGTATCTTCTGATTCGGAAAGTTGAAAGGAGCCGTAAATATGATTTTGATAAATATTTTTCTGACGTATGGTTTGTCCGTCAAAAATATCCACAAAGTTTTCCGGTCTGTCGGCGGTGATCACTACCAAGGGAACATTCTGATAAAAAGCTTCGATGATTGCCGGATAGTAATTTGCGGAAGCTGTTCCGCTGGTACAGGAGACAGCTACCGGTTTTTTTTTTGATTGTGCCATTCCCAGAGCAAAAAAAGCCGCAGAACGTTCATCTACCACACTATAACATTGATATTCCTTATGTCCGCAAAAGTGAATGATTAAAGGAGCATTCCTGGACCCCGGAGAAATTACCATATCTGTAACTCCATATCTGTAAAGCATTTCGCCTAACAGTTGAACAGACAATTTTTTACTGTACATAGTATTATTTGAATTCAAAAAGAAAAGAGATTAAAGTTGCTTTTTAATCTCTTTGTAAAGGTATGATTTTTTTAATTTAGTAAGTTAACATGCCTCCGTTCACATTCAGCACATGACCGGTTACGTAGTCGGACAGGTCACTTGCCAGATATAAGCAGGCATTGGCTATATCTTCGGGAGTACCTCCTCTTTTCAAGGGAATGTTGTCTCTCCATTCCTGAACTGTTTTCTGATCCAGCACTTCCGTCATTTCCGTTTCGATGAATCCGGGGGCTATCACATTGCATCGGATATTACGGGAACCTAATTCCAAAGCAACGGATTTGGAAAACCCGATGATTCCGGCTTTGGAAGCAGCATAATTAGCCTGTCCGGCATTGCCTTTAACTCCTACTACGGAACTCATGTTGATAATGGATCCTTTTCTCTGTTTCATCATGGGTTTGGTCACTGCTTTGGTAAGATTGAAAACGGAATCCAGATTTATCCGTATGACTTCATCCCAGTCTTCTTTGCTCATTCGAAGGAGCAGGTTGTCGCGGGTAATTCCGGCATTATTTACAACAATATCTATTTTTCCGAATTCTTTTATGACCTCATCGGTCAGTTTTTGGGCAGATTCGTAATCTGAGGCATCGGACAGGTATCCTTTTATTTTAACTAAAGGAGTGAGTTCTTTTTCCAATTCTTCTGCTTTGGCTGCGGAAGAGGCGTAAGTAAAAGCTATATTGGCTCCGTGTCGGGCAAACACCTGAGCAATTCCTTTTCCTATTCCTCTTGTAGCTCCGGTAATAATTGCAGTTTTTCCTTCAAGCAATTTCATAGTATGATGGTTTGTTTATTTTGTGTCAAAGATAAGACTTTTGTTAAAAAAAAATCAAGATAACAATAACCGGTCTGATGGGGATTTGTTTTTATCAGAAATTGTAATTTCTCAAAAATCAAAAACGGTAATAATTCCGGTAATTTGGTATCGGTAAAGGTTTTGAATCGATAATTTAACGAGATGCTCTATGATTTATTGAAAACAAGGATTGATTTATACTTTTTCCGGTTTAATCAGGGCTTTAATTTCTTCAATAAACCGATCTGCCAGCAACTCTGCTTCTACCTGAGCCGGAGCCTCGGTATAAATACGGATGATAGGCTCGGTATTTGATTTTCGTAAATGTACCCAACAGGTCGGAAAGTCAATTTTCAGTCCGTCAATAGTTGTTATGTCTTCGTCTTTATATTTTTCCGTCAGTTTTTCCAGAATTCCGTCAACATTGATTTCCGGTTTCAAATCAATTTTCTTTTTTCCCATAAAGTAGGAAGGATAGGTTTCTCTTAGCTGTTTAATCGTTCCTTTCTTTTTAGCCAGAAGTGTTAAAAATAAGGCAATTCCTACCAGAGAATCTCTTCCGTAATGCAATTCCGGGTAAATAATTCCTCCGTTTCCTTCTCCTCCTATTTTGGCTTGGGTCTCTTTCATTTTAGTTACTACGTTCACTTCTCCTACTGCTGATGCTTCGTATTTCTGACTATATCTTTCGGCGATGTCCCGCAAAGCACGTGAAGAGGAAAGATTGGATACTGTTGATGAAGGAGTTTGGGACAATACATAGTCAGCCACGGCTACCAGAGTATATTCTTCACCAAACATGGAGCCGTCTTCCGAAATTAAAGCCAGACGGTCTACATCGGGATCTACTACAATTCCCAAATCGGCGTTTACTTCGGGAACTTTTTTCATGATGTCTCCCAAATTCACTTCCAACGGCTCCGGGTTGTGCGGAAAATGCCCATTGGGCTCGCAATACATTTCCACTACTTCAACTCCCAGCTTTTTCAATAAGGGAACAACCGAAATTCCTCCCGTGGAATTTACGGCATCCAATACGATCTTAAAACCAGCATTTTTAATAGCTTCTGCATCTATTAAAGGCAGTTCCAATATTTTTTCTATATGGTAATCTATGGCGGAATCATCCTGAGTGTAGGAGCCTAAATGATCGACATCCGCATAGTCAAAATCTTCGTTTTCCGCTATTTCCAGCAATTCTTCTCCATCTTTTCCTGAAATGAATTCTCCTTTGGAATTTAATAGTTTCAAAGCATTCCATTGTTTAGGATTATGGCTGGCGGTAAGAATAATTCCTCCGTCTGCCTCGAAACGCGGAACTGATACTTCTACAGTAGGGGTTGTGGAAAGTCCCAGATCAATCACATCAATTCCCGTTCCCTGTAAGGTAGCCGCTACCAGATCGGATACCACCTGCCCTGAAATGCGGGCGTCTCTTCCTATCACTACTTTTATGGACTCTTTAGAGCTGCTTCGTTTTAACCAAGTACCGTATGCGGATGTAAATTTCACGGTGTCTATCGGAGTCAGGTTATCGCCCACTTTTCCTCCTATAGTTCCCCGGATTCCCGATATACTTTTTATTAATGACATGTTCTTATCTATTTCAGGTATTCTTTTATTTTTGCATCAACAGTAACTTTAGGCTGAGAGCCTAGAAAGCCTTCTTTTCTATCTCCTTTCTGAATGATGGTCACAGGTATGCCTTCGGCTAATTCCGGATTAATGGAGCCTATTTTTGCGATTAATTCTTCTACAGGAATCCGGTATACATTTTTCATTTTATTTTTTTGTACAAAAGGAATTACTTCCGACTGTTGGTCTTCCGGGGCGTCAACATTTACGAAAATGAATTTCACTTTTTTGTCTTTATATTCATTTTGAAGAGCCACAAAATCCGGGATTTCATCTACGCAAGGTCCGCACCAGGTAGCCCAATAATTGGTTACATATACGGTATCGTTTTTTGCCCCTGTTAGTTGTTGAATTTTATCGAAAGTTGAATTTATGATCTGTGCATTTTCTTTTTCAGGTTCTTTAATCTCTGTTGCTACAGACAATGAATCTGATACTGTTTTAGCTTCTTTTGCTTTTTCTTTACAGGAAAAGATAACTCCTAAACCAACTATTAATAAACTAATTGTTTTTTTCATTTGATTACATTTTAACAACAAAAGTACGAATTTTCAGCAACATATTGATTATATAAACAAATACTGATTATAATTCGCAGTACATTTAGAAATAAAAATACAGGTTTTTACTCGTCGAATACTATTTGTTTTAAAAAAAATTACCTGTTATTGAATAAAAATCCCGTTTGGATTTAAGGAGAAAAAAAAGTCAGGGCAAACGCATCATGAAATAGTAAAGCGCACTCTTTGCCTGAAAGGCAATATTTTCGTAACCGCAAGGTCAGTGACCTGCGGAGAGTACATACAATAACTCTCCCTGCCTGAAAGGCAGGACTAACCCTGAGCTGTACATGTCTTTTTTATCATCTTCTGCTCCGCATAAAACACAGCAATCCAATCCGAGAATCCTCAAAGCATACGAAAAAGAATACCTTAAGTTTTGAAGAAGAATACCGTCAATTTTTAACAGAGAACGGTATGGATATTGATGAGCGATACTTTTTGAGAGACTAAGTCCTGCCTTTCAGGCAGTGCGGCACCTTCGTCATCCTTCCCCCACAGGTCGCCGACCTGAGGTTATTAAAAATCAGATCCTTTCAGGATTTTTGCTACGTTGTAAAAAAAATCAAATGCTCTGATTTTTATATTTAAGTCACTAAATATCAAATATATGATCAATACGCCGTCCATGAACAAAAAACCGGATTAAACTTGTTTAAAATAGTAATGATTAATATGATATATAAAAATTATTTATGACTCACAACTATTTTACAAGATAGTATGTGTATTTCTCCCCATTTTATTTTTCTGAAATTATGATGCGTTTGCCCTGAAAAAAAAGTAAAAAAGATTTTAAAGAAAGTAAAAAAATAGTAATTTTGCAATCCAATTGAAATGGCCGCGTAGCTCAATTGGATAGAGCGTCAGATTACGGCTCTGAAGGTTGGGGGTTCGACTCCTCCCGCGGTCACTAAGCCCTAAAACGTATTAAATACAGGTTTTAGGGCTTTATTATTTTCGGGAAAAGGAGAAAGAGATTTTGTAGGATTTAAAGTGTATGAGCTCCTTTGTTTGCTTACCGCGTCTTTTTGTAATGTCTAAAGATTCAAACTTTTTAAAGCTTCCTTCCAAATAAACACCTTCTTTAAATATTGAAAAATTTACTAACGGTCAACTACTTTTGGCTTGTGCTTAATCTGAATTCAAAGTAAAATAAAAACCCGTTCATTTTGAACGGGTTAGACTGTGGTATTGGATTGCTAAGATTTCTTAGTCAGTACCTCTTTACCAAATTTATCCGACCACAATACACTTCCGGATAGTTTAAGGAAAAATTAAAAACTTCCGAAGTGGAATTAATGGTGTTTAGTATCTTTTATTTTACGCCTAGTTTGGCTTTAACGTCATTTAAGATATTCGGACCGTCTGCGTATAAAAGCGAAGGTTGGGAAGTATCTAAAATGTATAAATATCCTTTTTCTTTAGCTACTTCATTAATTGCATCCTGAGCTTTTTTCATAATAGGATCGTACAGATCCCGTTGTTTTTCATCCAATGCTTTGCCTGCTTCTTCTCTTAGCGCAACCAGACTTTGTTGATCTTTCTGAAAATCTTCTTCATATTTTTGAATTTGATCTTTCATTTTTGCCAATTCTTCCTGTGATTTTCCCTGCAAATCTTTTTGAATGTTTTCGTATTTAGCAGTGAAGGTTTCTTCTTGTTTTTTTAATTCTGCTACTTTCTGATCCTTCAATGTTTTCAGTTGATCATCTGCGGATTGTTTTTCCGGCAACAGACTCAACAATTCCAAAGAATTGATGTGAGCTACCCTATTTTGAGCTTTTACCAGTTGGGAAACTCCAACAAACGCTGATAAAAGGAATACTAATGTGATTTTCTTCATTTTTATTCTGATTTTTTTTATTTATTTCGTTGTTTTATTCTTTGACTTTAGTTTTATGTAAAGGTTTAATTTTCGGGTTCTTTTTCGGGTGTTGATATTTCATTGGTTTCGGAAGTTTCTGTTTTTACCTCCTGTTTTTTAGGAACATATCTGCTTCCGTATCCTGATTTTGGTTTATCGGTTGTTTTAGATTTTTCTTTGGTTGTTAATTTTTTATCGGCTTTCTTTAAAGTCTTTGTTTCTGTTTCTGCTTCTATTTCTGTTTCTCTTTTTGCATTTGTTTTAGCAGAGGTTGAGTTTCTTTTGGGGGCAGGAGTTTTTGCTTTGACAGCTTTGGTATCTTTTTCTTCTTTTTCCTTTCCCAGCCCTAATTGATTCAGAACTCTGTCTGTGATATCATATCGAGAATCGGTAAATATCATTATCAGATCTGAAGATTTATCGAAAATAATATTGTATTTATCTTTTGTCGCCACTGCATTAACGGCATTCCAAATTTGATCCTGCAACGGTTTTACCAAATTAACTCTCAACCCGATGGATTCTCCGTTGGTTCCGAATTTTTTTTCAATGAAATCGTTCAGTACTTTTTCGGTACTGTCTATTACCGACAATTTTGTTTTTTGTTGGTTATCGGTCAGTAAAACTTTTTCATTTTCAAATGCTATTTTCAACTTTTCCAAAGCAGATTGTTGTCTTACTATTTCGTCCTGCCACTTTTTCACTTCGTCATTCAGCCTTTGTTCCGACTGTTGATATTGAGGCATTTGTTTTAAAATATACTGGGTATCAACATAAGCCATCTTCTGAGCAAAACTGAAACAAAAGGATAACAGTAACGTGTATGTTATTATTTTTTTCATTTTAAACATTGTAAGGCTTTTCTAAAATCATACCAAAATTATGCAAAATTATAATTTGTTTTTAAAATCCGTCGTAATTAATTCTTTTGCATTTCACCGGCTTTTTTAGAATTGCTGGCCAAGAATGAAATGGGTTTCCCATCCGTTCGGATTGGCTGAATTAATAGTATTGTCAAATCCTTTTGCAAAGTCAAATCCTAACATTCCGATCTGCGGTATGAGAACTCTTATTCCTAATCCTGCAGATCTTTTTAATTCAAACGGATTAAAAGATATATTATTGCGCCAGGTATTTCCTCCTTCCAGAAATGCCAGAGCATAGATTTTTGTAGCTCCTCCTAAAAGTACGGGATACCGCAATTCCATCATAAATCGTGCATAAGAAGTACCTCCTCCTAACGGGGTGATGTCTTCTCCTGATACCCCACCAAAGGATGTGGCATCTTTATAACCCCGTAGGGGAATGATTTCTCTACCGTCAAATCGATTTCCGTATAATCCGGTTCCTCCTAAATAGAATCTTTCAAATGGAGGAATTCCTACTTTTGAATTATAGTTGTTTAAAAATCCGAATTCTCCTCCTGCTTTCAGTACAAATTTCCCGATTAATTCCTGATACCAGTAGGCGCTCATCTTTATTTTATAATATTCCAGCCATTTATACTTTTCGTTATTGGATTTTTTACTGTAATCTTCGTTGCCGAAAATTGAGTATGGAGGGGTTAGTTTAAGGGATACTTCAAATTCTGATCCCCGGGTTGGGAAAACCGGATCCAAACCTGCCGAAAATCTTCCTAAGCTTGCATAAACACTAAAGTTATTACTGTCTCCGTTGTTCCATGTGGTGTATCCTAAGGAGTTGTCATCGGCAATGTTAAACGGATAGTTTTTAAATGAATACAATTGGTAATTTATTCCGTAAGAGAGTCTGAAATAGTCGTCAGGCCAGTTCAACCGGCTTGTCAGTCCCAGCTGAGCTCCGTAAATGTTCAGTATGTTTCTTCCTTCTGCATAATAATCGCTGTAATTCAGAATAGTGCTGTAAAGCGATACGGTCAGGGAGGTAGGGCGTTTTCCCGTAATCCAGGGTTCTGTAAACGAGGTGCTGTAATTTTGATAATTACTTCCTGCCTGAGCTCGCAGTGATATGCTTTGTCCGTCTCCTGTAGGAACCGGTTTCCATGCTTTTTTCTTAAAGAAATCGTTGAACGAGAAATTACCAAAGGTCAATCCTAAAGTTCCGATGAATCGGTTTCCACCGTATCCTCCCTGTAATTCGATCTGGCTATTGGTTCCTTTTTCTTCAAGTTTGTAGTCTACATCGACGGTTCGGGTTTCTACATTGGGGGTAATATCCGGTCGTAAGGTCTGAGCTTCAAAATATCCCATCTGAGCTAATTCCATCATGGTTCTCTGTATGTTCTCCTTGGAGAATAAATTCCCCGGAATTGTTCTTAGCGATCTTTGAATTACGTGGTCATGAGTTCTGTTATTTCCTGAGAAAGTAACTTTATCCCAATAGGCTTGTTCGCCTTCTCTTATTTTTACTTCAATGTCTATGGTATCGTTTCTCACGTTTTTTTCTATGGGAACCACGCTGGCAAAAACATATCCGTTGTTGTAATATAAAGTTGCTATGTCGTCATTTTTTTCCGAACCGGATATTTTTTTGTTGATTCCTACGGCATCATAGGCTTCGCCTTTTTTATATCCGACAATTCTGGACAAAATCTCACTGGAGTATGCGGAATTTCCGGAAAAGGTGATCTCTCCCAAATAGTATCTTTTTCCTTCGGATACGTTTAGTTTTATATCGAAATTTTTCTTGTTTGCTCTTATTACGGTGTCGGAAATTATTTTTGCATCTCTGAACCCGTAAGACTGGAAAGTTTCTATTACTTTGTTCAGGTCTTCTTCGTATTTTTCAGGGATGTATTTGGATCTTTTCCAGAAACGGTAGAATCTTTTCTGTTTGGTGTTTTTGAAGGATCGCGCTCTGACCTTTGAGGGCTTTAATACTTTAGTTCCCGTTATTTTTATGGTTCTTACTTTTACCCGGTTTCCTTTGTCTACGGATACAACCCAATCGACTAAAGAAGAATCCGATGGGCTGATTTGTTCTTTTATGGTTGCTTTGGCATCGGGAAATCCTTTTTTTGTGTATTGATTTCGTATTGTGTTTTGCAATTTGGTACGTAGATCATCGGTTATTTTTGTCTTGGTTTTTAAACCGTTCTCTTTGATCAATTTTCCTCCTTTGGATTTGCTTATTCCTTCAAATTTCACTTTTCCCAAATCAGGGAGCGCTTTCAGATTTATTCGGATGTAGGCATCTTTGTTTACTATTCTGATGAGATAAATCTCTACGTCCGCAAATAGTTTTGAATCCCAAAGTTTTTTTACGGCAGAGTTAATCTGCATTCCCGGAATGTCTACGAATTCTCCTTCATACAATCCCGTGTAGCGCATAATCTGGTTTTTGGAATACTTATGGGTTCCTGTAATTCTAATTTCCTTGATGCGAAAGGTGGTGTTGTTTCGGACAGGTTCTTCGACTACTTTTTTATCTTCCGCAAGGGTGTCCTTAGGGCTTGGGGAAACTATTACCCGAGCGCTGTCTGTAACCTGAGCGGATAAAAACATATGTATTAAAACTGAAACGACTGCTAATAACTTCTTCATGGATTTTCTCTGCTTTTTCACTTAACTTTTTAACTGTTCACTTATTTTTCCGAATCTTCGTTCTCTTGTCTGATAAAACTCAATTGCTTTTAAAAATTCTTTTTTATTAAAATCAGGCCATAATACATCTGTAAAATATAATTCCGCATAAGCGATCTGCCAAAGTAAAAAATTACTGATCCTTTGTTCTCCGCTGGTGCGTATGAGAAGATCGACATCCGGAATATCTTGAGTATATAAATGGTTATTAAAGATGTCTTCGTTTATGTCCTCTACAGAAATTTTGTTTTCGGCAACTTTTTCGGCTATTTTTTTCGTTGCATCCAGAATTTCTTCTTTGGAGCCGTAACTTAATGCCAGTATCAAAGTTCCTTTTTTGTTATTTTGTGTATTGTCTATTAGATTTTTTAGTTCTTTATATACATCTTTGGGAAGCTTGTGGGTATTTCCTATTACTTTTACCCTTATTCCTCTTTCTATTAATTTTTGAGATTCTTTTTTTATGGTTCCTGACAGGATAGACATCAAAGCGTTGACTTCTAATGCCGGTCTGTTCCAGTTTTCTGAAGAGAAAGCGTATAGGGTAAGATACGGAATTTCCATCTCATCGCAAAATTCTATGGCTTCTTTTACTGCCTTGATTGCATTCTGATGACCTAAAGTACGCATCATACCTCTTTTTTTAGCCCACCTTCCATTACCGTCCATAATAATGGCTACATGTTGAGGTATGTTTTTTTCTTCTATAGCTGTATCCTTTTTAAGCATTAATCTGATTTTTTACTGACAATAACATGGAGGTCTGCCAAAAGTATAGGTAAGATTGAACCCCCATATCAGGTACCAGTCATTACTTTTAAAGGTATTTCCTGTTTGATGTTCCCCTATGATCTGGGCACTTCTTTTGTTTATTTCATTGCCAAGCAGGGGGTCTAGTTCTCTTAATTCTCTTAATTTAGGGTCCAGATTAATAGTAAACTTATCTGTTTTGATAGCGCTATAATCTAAATTGTCCTGAAATGTATATCTTGCCCCTACCTCGAATGACAGCAGCCAATTGTAATTGAACTTGAATTTATATCCCACTCCGAAAGGAATGCTATAATCGAACTTTGTAGATTTTTCATAACTGCTTTCTGTAGCAAAGTCCCAATAGTGGACAGGGTCTCTGAAAGACCCGTCAGAATTCTTAAACCGTGTGTGAGTTATGGAATACTCCCGGTTTTTATATGCATAAACAGCTCCTCCTCCAAATATGTACGGCGAAGACCCGGAAAGTTTAATATCATTAATATCGAAAAAATAATACTCAAATAAGGCAGATGCTTCTATGATGGTATTGCTGTCGTGAAGTAACCTTTTATATCTGTAATCTTCACTGGCTTTTAGATCGTCAAAGAAGATCTTATTGTATATCAGGTTGAAACGTAAACTCTGCCTGTTGTTGAAGTTTAATCGGTAAAGAATTCCTAAGGAAATCGGAAGCCGGTTCATATCCATAGGAAATAATTCTATGTATTCGGTTTTTCCTATATCACCGATCATATTTGCTTTACCTAACGATATGCCTAACTCATGCCGTTGGGCTGATACAGGCGCAAGACAACTCATAAAAAACAGAATAGTCAATAAAAAAATATTTTTCATATTTAGTTTATTATTTCACAATAATTATTTTAACGTGAAATATTGAATTTTGTTGCATCACTATAAAGTATTTTGTATAGTTTTTCAATCGACAAATATAATAATTCTTTTTTGGTATGAACCTTTTATTTTACATTTAATGGCAATTTTTATGAAATATTCGGTCGTATGGATATACACACATTTTAATTTTCACCCTGACTATAAAAATAAAATCGTACTTTCAAATTGTAATCTGTAAAAATTCCTTATTTTTGGTGCGTAATGTCTAAAGTTGCAGAACAAATCAAAGTCCCGATTGCGGATGAAATGAAACTTTTCGAAAAGCGATTCTATGAATCTATGAAAAGCAAAGTCCCTTTGTTAGACAGGATAACACAGTTTATTGTTCGAAGAAAAGGAAAACAAATGCGTCCGATGTTTGTTTTTCTTACAGCAAAACTTTCGGGAAAGATCACAGATAAAACGTATCGGGCGGCTTCCTTAATAGAACTGATCCATACGGCTACGTTGGTACATGACGATGTAGTGGACGAAAGCTATATGAGAAGAGGCTTTTTCTCCATTAATGCCTTGTGGAAAAACAAGATAGCCATTTTGGTGGGAGATTATTTATTGTCTAAAAGCCTTCTGCTGGCAACGGATAATCAGGATTTTGACCTGCTTGCGATTATTTCGAGAGTAATGAGGGAAATGGCTGAGGGAGAGTTGCTGCAATTGGAAAAGAGCAGAAAACTGGATATTACGGAAGGGGTTTATTTCGAAATTATCCGTCAGAAAACAGCGGTGCTTATTTCAGCTTGCTGCGAGTCGGGCGCCTGTTCTTCCTATGCGTCTGAAAATATTTCACAGAGGTTTCGTCTTTTCGGGGAGTATGCAGGCATTGCTTTTCAGATCAAAGACGACCTGTTTGATTATACCAATACTAACCTTATAGGAAAACCTATCGGGATTGATATTCAGGAAAGAAAGATAACTCTTCCGTTAATTCATGTTCTCAATACTACCGATCCGGAACATAAGAAATGGTTGATTAATTCTATCAAAAATCATAACAAGAATAAAGAAAGAGTTGCCGAGATCATTGAGTTTGTCAAGAAAAACGGAGGGTTGGAATATACCGTAGAAAAAATGAATGAATACAAACAAAAGGCAATGGATATTTTATTTTCTTTCCCTAAAGATGAAAACCGGGATTCATTGGAGTTGATGCTCAACTATGTCATTGAAAGAAAGAATTAAATCAATTTTCACAATAGGGGAGAGATCAGCCTGGCAATAGAGTCTCCCAGTTCGATGATCTTATTCCTTTTCCTCCATTCTTTATATGTGATTTCTATGCTGTTCTCCAGATCATCTATAAAGACATCATATAATTCCTGATTTACAGATTTACTGTAAACCAATGCACTAATCTCGAAATTCAGATCAAAACTTCTTATGTCTAAATTTGCAGAGCCTATTACGGATAAATTATCGTCTGAGATGATGGTTTTAGCATGAATAAAGCCTTTGGCATACCGGTAAATGCGTACTCCTGCGGCTAATAGTTCTTTGTAATAGGCACACGAAGCGGCGCCCACTACGAGGCTGTCTGATTTTAAGGGAACCAAAATCCTCACATCTACTCCACTTAATGCCGTATATTTTAAAGCGTTTACAATGGTTTCGTTAGGAATCAGATAGGGGGTGGTCAGGTACAGACGTTTTTGACTGGACATGATAATTCCGTTGTATACTAACATAATGGTTGCCCTGTCGCTGTCGGGACCACTGGCAGCGATTTGCACCAGATCCGTATACTTCTGTTTCAGCTGGTTGATGGGAGGCGTATAAAAATATTCTTTATCAAAAGGATCTACATTTTGATTGGAACAGAAATTCCAATCGGTGATAAAGTTGTATTGCAATCCGTTTACCGCTTCTCCCTCTACCATGAAGTGAGTATCTCTCCAAAACAGGTCATTTTCGGAGGAATTTATATATCGGTCGGCAACATTAATCCCACCTACAAAACCGATCTTTGAATCTATGACAATGATTTTTCGGTGATTCCGGTAATTCATCCGGTTGGCAAAGGCATATAACTTTATTTTATAGAAAGCCGCAACCTGCACTCCTCCTTCCTTCAATTCTTTTATCATCCTTTTATCAAGGGCATGGCTTCCGAAATCGTCGTAAATGAACCGTACGGTAATTCCTTCTTTAGCTTTTTTTATCAGAATATTTTTTATTTCGTTTCCTATTTTGTCATCCGCAAATATGTAATATTCTATGTGTATATGTTTTTTTGCTTTTTCCAGTTCGGAAATGACCTCGTTAAATTTATTTTCACCATTGATCAGTAATTTGGTTCTTTCCGCCGTATAGAGCGCGGAGGAAGTATCCTTTAACAGCATTTTGACAGGATGAACTTTCCCTTTTAGTAGTTCTTTGTATTCGACGATCCTGTTCTCGGAAAGTATGTTGATTTGACGTCTTATGAGTTTATAAAAATCTTTGCCCCGGATGTATTTTCGTTTATATAATTTTTCGAGTCTGTAATTAACTCCGATGGAAAAATATAAAATTATACCGACAACGGGAAGAACGATTACTACCAGCAAATATCCTAAGGCTTTAGATGAGTTTTCCGTGTTTTTGATGATCTTAATAATTGCATAAAAAATAGCAATGACATAAAAAACGGTTACGATAACTATAAAAAGCTCTACGTTGAAATACTTTGTCCAATTTATCATCCGGCAACGAAATTGAGAGCATAAAAATAATAAATTATTGTTATTATTTGATAAATAACATCAATAACGTTGAAATATTTTTAATTAGAATGAATAATCAGCAGTACAATTACCTGTCTAAGTAGAGGTAATCTGATGAGCTGTACTTAAATAATCCCAATCTCCCCGTACTTTCATCACTTGTTCGATGACATCTCTGACACAGCCTTTCCCTCCTTCTATGGGAGAAATGTAGTCTGCTATGGAGAGTATTTCCGGGCAGGCATCTTTGGGTGCAGCTCCGATTCCGGACTTTATCATTACTTCATAATCCGGGAGGTCGTCTCCCATATACAGTATTTCCTGTGGTTTCAGGTCGTACTTGTAAAGAAAATCTTCCAAATCGTCCCATTTGTTTTTGGAATTTACATATACATCCGTAATTCCCAGATAATTTAACCGGTGGGTTACCGAAGGGTCTTTTCCTCCTGTGATAACGGCTATTTTATATCCTTTTTTTACGGCAAATTGCAGTATGAATCCGTCTTTGGTATTCATGCTCCGGATCATTTGATTATCAATAAGGAGTATGCTTCCGTCGGTCATAACTCCGTCAACATCAAAAACAAAGGCGTTAATATAATTTAGTTTTTCTTTATAGTTTATCATGGTACGTTTTTGTAATGGAATCGGTGATCAGTGAGTATATTTGATATAATCGGGAGTCTGGTTCGAGAAGAGACAGATGTTTTTCGACAACGTGCTTGTCGTTTCTTTTTGCAGGACCTGTCTGAGCCTCAAAAGGAGAAATACCCTCAATAATTTTATCCGCACTTTCTTTAATTAAGGGTTTTAAATTGTCAAAAGAGATATTATGTTTTTCACAAATTTCATGAGCTATGTGGTACAGGTGATTGGTGAAATTATTTACCCATACTCCGGACATATGAATTTGTAATCTTTTTTCATAATCGGTTTTATAAACTTCCCCGGAAATTCGTCTGGCCAAAGTAAAAAGAGTAAGTTCGTCTTCCCGATTTTCCGTTTCTATGAAAAAAGGAATTTTATCGTATTTCAGCGCTCTTTTCTTGGAAAAGGTTTGAAAAGGGTAGAATCCGCCCTTTCTGTATTTCCCTTTGAGGGCGGAAATGGGCATGGAACCGGAAGTGTGCACCACCAAACAGTCTTCAAAAGGAATGTGGCAGGAGATTTCGGAAATAGCCTTATCTGATGTGCAGATAATGTATACATTCGCTCTTTCCAATTCGGAAATTTTATCGGTGAAACTTATGTTATATTTCCCTGCCAGCTTCCGGGCGTTATCTAAAGTCCGGTTAAAAATCTGTACTACATTTACCGTGTTTTGCAACATGGCTTCTGTTAAATGGAAAGCGACATTTCCTGCTCCTATTATTACAACTTTTTTCGGCATATTGAGCGGGGATTAGCTGTTTCTTAATTCGGCATTGAATTGCGATGAGAATTTTTCCAGCAATTTATTCATGGTCTTATCTATATCCCGATCTGTAAGTGTTTTGTTTTCATCCTGCAAAAAGAAATTCAGGGCATAGGATTTTTTTCCTTCCGGAAGATTTTTTCCTTCGTATACATCAAACAGATTTACAGATTTTAATACTTTTTTCTCTGTTTCAAAAGCAACCTTATACAAGTCGAGATATTTGACTTCTTTGTTTACCAACAAAGCCAGATCTCTGTTGGAACCCGGAAATTTAGGAACTTCCGCCAGTTTGTATGTTTTCTTTTTTGAAGCGAATTCCACCAGTTTTTCCCATTCTAATTCCGCATAAAAAACATCTCCTTTAATTCCTGATTCCCTTGATAGTTGAGATTGGATAATTCCCAATTTTCCAAAGGTGTGGTCTCCTGTAACCAGTTCGATGCCCTCTCTGAACAGATTTGATTTTAATGGCTTTTCATCTGTGTTCAGGCGAAATCCTTTCAGTAATTGTTTTACGATTCCTTTGAGATGGTAAAAGGTACTTTGGTTATTTGGAAATATCCAGTTATTTTCCTGATAATTGCCAAATAATCCCAAAGCTAATTTTTTGTTTTCGGAATAATTCCCGTTAGGGGTTTTAAAATAAACTTTTCCAAATTCAAAAAACTTGAGTTCCTTTTGATTTCTGTTTATATTGAAAGCTATGTTTTGTAAGATTCCATATACCAGAGATTGTCTCATCACGGCCAAATCGGAACTCAAAGGGTTTAAAAGTTCTACGTAGTTGTTTTTTTCTTCTCTTTTCGAGGTTAAGGAATTATTCATAACCTCATGAAATCCATTGTATTTTAATTGATTGGCGATGCTGTTTTCCAGAAACTCTTCATCAAATTGATTTTTATTTTCATAGGCAAAGGTGAATTTTTCAGGAATATCAATATGATTATAGCCGTAGATTCTGGCAATTTCCTCGATTATGTCTATTTCCCGTGTCACGTCAACCCGATAGGCAGGAACGATCAGATCCAGAACATCATTGGTGTCGCTTATGATGGTGAACTCCAATAAATTTAATATTCCTTTAATTTGATCCCGATGAATTCTTTTTCCCAGTATCTGATCAATTTTATGGTATCGTAAAATTGCATTTTGATTTTTGACAGGTTCGGGATATTCATCAATAATTTCCCCGACAACAGTGGCGTTCGCAAGTTCTTTGAATAATTCACAAGCTTTCTTGAGAGCAGGGACGGTAGTATTAGGATCAATTCCTCTTTCATACCGGAAAGAAGAATCTGTATTTAAGCCTTCTTTTTTTGATGTTTTTCGGATAGAAACCGGATTGAAATAAGCGCTTTCCAGGAAAATATTTTTGGTGCTGCTACTGACTCCCGATTCTTTTCCTCCATAAACACCGGCAATACACATAGGAGTATCTTCACCGTCTTTGATCAAAAGTTCAAAGTCGGAGAGGGTTCTTTCCACTCCGTCCAAAGTTGTGAATTTTGTTCCTTCCGGAACCGTTCCCACTTTTATTTTTTGTCCTTTAATTTTATCGGCATCAAAAGCGTGAAGAGGCTGCCCATAGGAGTGAAGGATGTAGTTCGTGATGTCTACGGCATTATTAATGGGCGATAATCCTATGGTTTTTAAATAGTTTTGCAACCAGTCGGGAGAAGGTTTTAGTTCAATATTTTTTAGATAAACACCTGAATATCTCGGGCATAATTGAGCATTTTTGATTTCTACGGAAATAGGGTTTCCCTTTTTTTCGTCCGGATCAAAGTTTTCTACCGAAAAAGGTTTAAGCTCAGCAGGAATTTTTCTGCTTCTGAGGGCTGCATATAAATCCCGCGCCACTCCATAGTGAGACATGGCATCGGTACGATTGGGGGTAAGTCCGATTTCGATACAATAGTCTTTGGAAACAGAATAAACTTCACTTAACGGAGTCCCCGCTTTTAGTTTTTGATTTAAGACAATGATCCCGTCATGATTGTCTCCTAATCCTAATTCATCTTCGGCACAGATCATTCCGAAAGATTCTTTCCCCCGGATCTTACTTTTTTTGATTTTAAAAGGTTCTCCGTTTTTTGGATACAGGGTGGTTCCTATTGTAGCAACCGAAACTTTTTGTCCGGCTTTCACATTAGGGGCTCCACATACGATCTGCACGATTTCTCCGTGGCCTAGATCTACCTCGGTCAAATGTAACTTATCTGCATCGGGATGTTTTTCACATTTTAAAACCTCTCCAACAACTACTCCTTTTAAGCTGCCTTTGACAGATTCTATTTCTTTTATATCTTCTACTTCCAAACCTGTGTCGGTGAGCGTGGCAGCGATTTTTTCAACAGATAGATCGGTTTTTATGTAATTACTAAGCCAGTTATAAGAGATTTTCATTGCTTAAATCTATTTAATAAATATGAACTCTTATGTAAATTTTATATCTACATAAAAGTGATAAAGTATTTGTTTTAATGGTTTTTAATTAGTCAACATTACGGGCATCACCAACATCAGAATATCCTCATTTTCGTCCAGTCCGTCTATAGGTTTGATAATCCCTGCCCGATTCGGGGTTGACATCTCCAGAGTTATGTCTTCAGAAGAAATGTTAGTTAGCATTTCATTCAGGAATTTGGAATTAAAACCGATCTTCAACTCTTCTCCGTTAAAGTCACAAGGAAGGCTCATGTCTGCCTTGTTCGCAAAATCCAAATCTTCGGCGCTTAGTTTCAGTAAATTCCCGTTCAGGGCTAAACTAACCTGTGAGGTAGATTTATTTGAAAACAAAGATGCTCTTTTTAAAGAGCCTAAAAAAAGTTGACGGTTTATAGTTAGAACATTCGGATTTTCTTTAGGAATAACGGCGTCATAGTTAGGATATTTTCCATCTATTAAACGACATACCCATTGTGTTTCATTATGAGTGAACCGTGCATTGGTTTCGTTGAAATCAATAGTAACCTCATCATCGTAAGCAATTAGAGCATTTTTCAACAAAGTAAGAGGTTTTTTAGGCATGATGAATTCTACATTTTCATTTGATAAAACATCTTTACGGGAATATTTCACCAAACGGTGTGCATCGGTAGCCACGAAACGACATTCTGAATCTGTAAATTGAAACAATACTCCGGTCATTACCGGGCGCATGGCGTCATTACCGGTGGAAAAAATAGTATTGGCAATAGCCTCGGCTAAAACGGAAGCCTTTATGGTGATGGATTTATCTGTATCCAATTCAGGTATTGAAGGGTATTGTTCTACATCATCCAGAGCAATGAAATAATTGTCCTTTTCGTCCACAATTTCCAACTGGGTTCCTTCCTGAGAAAAGGATAAGGGTTGTTCGGAAAAAGTTTTTACGGTATCTGTTAATAATTTGGAGGGAACGGCAATCTTTCCTTTATCATTACTTTGTACTTCAATACTGGTTTTCATGGTGGTTTCTCCATCAGAACCATAAATTGTCAGCTTGTTGGAATCCAGATCAAATAAAAAATTTTCTAAAACAGGAAGGGAAGAATTTCCTCCTGTGATTCCACTTATCAACTGTAATGCTTTTAGTAATTCTCCGCTTGAAACTATAAATTTCATATATGAATTTTTTTCTTAATGATTACAAAATTAGTTTTTTTCGCTCTAAATCAAACTCTTTTTTTTATTTTTATTTTTAAAATGATTATCCGAAAGTGAGATAACCTTTTCCCAAAACTTTTTTCAGAGGGGGTATACCGTAAAAAGAAAACCGGTTTAAATGTTCTATTTTCAGGGAATTGATTTTAGAGCCTGTTTAAATTTTATTCAACTATTTATTTTTAGGGTCTAATTATATTTTGCATTCTTTTTAAGCTCTTTTGAGCGTCTTTTTCACTTTTTCTTCTTGATTTAGCCCGCTAAATCTTCAAATAAAAAGCAAAAAATCCATCTCAAAATAGCAATAAAAAATAATCGCAATAAAATTTAAACAGGCTCTAATAGTTTTTCTATTATATCAGTAGTTTTAGTAAAAGGCTTTTAAATTAGGTATATATAATTTTATTTAAAGTGTAACTTATTGATAATCATAACCCGAAGGTCACAGGTTCGAGTCCTGTTCCCGCTACTAAATCCGAAAGCTAATTTGTTTCTTCTTGTTCAGACTAACGAAATTATTTGCTTATCTCACAAGTTTTGTACAGGATACGGGCTCAGATTATAATCCATACCTTAACTTTTTTAACTTACACACTTTATGAGATAGTGTCTGTAAACAAAAAAAGCCACCTTAGATAAGGTGACTTTTCAATAAATAAATACTACACTAATTAATCGTGCTTAATGAAAAAACTAAACTTTTTAACGTTTAAAATAAGATGCTCTCTTTGGTCTTCCAGTGTTTGCTAATTAACTCTTCTTCAGTTTTTAAGTGTCTTAATAATAAGTTGCTCTCTTCGGTCTTTCAGTGTTAGCTAATTAATTCTTCTTCAGTTTTTCAGTGTCTTAATAAAAAGTTGCTCTCTTTGGTCTTCCGGTGTTAGTTAATTAACTCTTCTTCAGTTTTTTAATGTCTTAATAAAAAAGTTGCTCTCTTCTGTCTTCCGGTATTAGCTAATTAATTCTTCTTCAGTTTTTAGTGTCTTAATAAAAAGATGTTCTCTTCGGTCTTTCAGCGTTAGCTAATTAATCTCTCTTTCAGTTTTTAAGTGTCTTGATAAAAAGTTTCTTTCTTCGTTTTTTAGTGTTAACTAATTTAGCCCTTATTCATTTTTTAGTGTTTTAATAAAAAGTGCTCTTTTAAGTTTTTTAGTGTTTTTAATAAGGAAGTTGTCCTCTCAAGTTTTTTAGTGTTAATTAAGCCCTTTTTAATATAACTCTCGTTATTTGAATGCAAAGTTATAGACTTTTTTCTAACAAACCAAATATTTTTAAGATTTTTTTCTATATATAATGAAAAAATATTGACATTTAAAATATAAATTTTATTTAAATGCTGAATTTCAATAAGTTATAAGTTTAAAAAATTATTAAAAAAAATGTTTTTTTTCAAGGAAAATTATTCATTTCAAATATTAAAAAAAATTATACTCGTCTTTCACTATAAAGATTGATTTTTTTCTATATATATTTATGCAGGCATATTATTGTGCTCAACGCAAATTTTTTATGTATTTTTATGAGGATTGGAATTGTTTAAAATGAGTTTTTGTCTCAACTTTAAAATTCTTTTTACATTGTGAAGGACTCTTCCTGTCAAACATCTAATCCATCCTTTCTTTTTCAAAGAAGGTAAAATTTGTTCTAACATTTTGAAATGACTATGTAATTTTTCTAATTCTTTCTTTTGAATTTCGGTATCTCCTACAAGGTCCAGTATCTCCTGTTCCAATATTTTTTCCAGAGCATTCAATTCCACCTTTATTTTCAGTATTTCTTCCGTGGTAAAATGGTCTTCGTAGGAATCGAATTTTTCACAGATCTGATCAATTTGTTCCTGTTCTTTCTCCAACAGCCCCAGAGGTGAGGTCAATGATATTTCCTTCCATATAATATCCAGCCAGCTTTTTACTTTGGCGTATACATCGGTTTTGCGGGTTAATGTGAAATGTTCGTGCAATGAAAATTCACCGGGAATAGCCTCTCCCGAAATATCATATTCGGCATTTTCATCTTTTTCTTTAAAATGATTCTTATCTTGAAACGTTATATGATATTCAGGCTCAACAAGATATACTATCCTCACTGTGCCGTGATTAATGTCTATTTTAAAGTCAACATGCTCGAATCTTTCATTTTCCTGAAAAATAGCTATTATATTGTCTAAAAAGTCACCTTTTATCATGATCGAAGAGAGTTATAAATGTTAAAAATTCACAGCGTAAATATAAATATTTAGTTTTGACAATTTTCAATATTATTATTTTTTTTTACCTTTGTATTCTATACAAATATATTATTTTTTCTATATTCAAACAGTATAATTCTTTATGTTATGGAAAACAAATGTGAAACAACTATAGATAGGCTCCTTGAGTTTATGCAACACAAGAATATCAATGATAATAAAATTACTAAGCTGGCAGGGTTGTCCGTAGGATTAATCGGAAGGGCCAGAAGAAATAAAACAGGATTGCATACGGATACTATTGAAAAAATATTAGTCGCTTTTCCCGAATTAAATCCTACCTGGTTACTTACCGGAAATGGCGATATGTTACAGGATAAAACGAAAACCGGCGCTTCTGATGTCGTTAAAGATAATAATCAGGAGGACTCTTTAATTGAAGAAGTATTTGCCACACAAAGAGAAATAATAAGTATGTTGAAGAAGAAATATTTCTGATCGGGATATTTCTTCTGAATATCCTCATAAAGTGTCATGATTTTTATTTTCACAAAATGATGGAAAAATAACATTAACCTATAAAATAAGTAACCTGAGTCAGGTAGTCTCAGGTATACTAACCGAAAAAAATGGAGAATACGACAGGTCAAAAAACCACCTCTGGGACGAGGTACGGAACACTCTATACCCTAAAGATACGAAAAATTCTCCTTTTCACCAAATATTTTCTCTCTTTTTCTATTTTTCAAACCGGGTTGGAATTGAAAAGATCCTAAAATGTTCATTTAGGTACGTTTTAACGGATATTTTGGGATAATTTTTGCGGAAAAATGAGAATTACCATAAAAGGTGAAAAAGGGTTGTCCGAAGAAAAACAACCCTTTTCCATTAAGTTTATTAGTGTTTTCTAGTTAAGTTTGTTCGTGTTTATTGTTAGAATAAAGAGGCTGCAATCTGTATCCTCGCTTGTTTAACGGAAGGATTCCACACTACAGTTGCCGAAACAGGTAATTTATACCCTAAGGCATTTATATTTTTGGAGGCAGTAATTCCCACATTTACAATATCGAAATTATTTTTCTCGTTTCCATAGAAGTGAGAATCTCCTGTAAGACCGAAACCGGCACCGCAAAATATATTCAAGTCTACGGCCTTTCCTTTGATTGCAGGATAATTTAATTCCGCATAAGAAGAAAATCTCTGATCGCCTTTTCCATTTAAATCATTTCCATAAAAAGAAGTTCCATATTCTAATCTTAAAGGGAAATTTTCTGCAAACACGACGTATCCTCTCAAGTCGAGTCTGTGACCTGTAGTGTCTTGATCGTAATTCCAGATATCCGCTTTTTCTCCTGTAAAGCCGGTGGAGTTAAATACATCCCAAATACCGATACCGAATTTTCCGGTGCTGTAATTAAGGTAATAGTCGATTTCATGATAGTGAACTCCGTCTGCGTCGGATAGTCCCGCACCACCCCAAACTCCCAGTTTGAGATATTTTTTATCATCTAAAGCATAGTTAATATCTACAGCTGTTATAGCGGCATCAGTTACTTTGATACCTCTCCAGAGGTGATTTGATTTTACATCTAAATTAAAATCCAGCCTTTCTGCTTTTTGGCTGTATAGAGAAGCGGAGAATAAGGATGCTACAAGCAAAATAATGACTTTTTTCATATCTGTCTTAAATTTAGAACTTGTTTAAATTTTATTGCGATTATTTTTTATTGCTATTTTGAGATGGATTTTTTGCTTTTTATTTGAAGATTTAGCGGGCTAAATCAAGAAGAAAAAGTGAAAAAGCCGCTCAAAATAGCTTAAAAAGAATGCAAAATATAATTAGAACCTAAAAATAAATAGTTGAATAAAATTTAAACAGGCTCTTAGTTTTTTTTGTTTTTTATACTACACTGAAATAAGGTTGCAAAATCACATACAATCCTCCGGCAATTATACCTCCAATGACAGGTCCAATAACAGGAACCCAGGAATATCCCCAATCGCTGTCTCCTTTATCTTTTATGGGTAATAATGCATGAGCTATACGAGGTCCAAGATCTCTGGCAGGATTAATGGCATATCCGGTAGTACCTCCTAAAGACACCCCGATCGCCCAGATGAGTATTGCCACCGGAACGGTTCCTACAGAGCCTAATCCTTCCCCTGATGTAAAATAGAGAAGGAAAAATACCAATACGAAAGTTCCTATTATTTCAGATAGTACATTTCTGGGGTAATTTCTGATCGAAGGGGCGGTACAAAATACTCCTCTTTTTGTGGGACCATCGGGTGTCGCGTCAAAGTGATCCTTATAGTGGACATACATCAACACGGCTCCCAGAAAGGCGCCTATCATTTGAGAAATGATGTAGGGAACAACCATTGACCATTCAAAATTCCCTGCAAAAGCCAATCCTATAGTTAATGCCGGGTTTAAATGAGCTCCGCTGATCGGACTCGTAATGGATGCAGCTACATATACGGCAAAAGCCCATCCTGAAGCAATAACTATAAGCCCGGAATTGTTACCTCCCGTTTTTTTCAATGCTACATTGGCGCAAACTCCGTTTCCCAGTAAGATTAAGATCATTGTGCCGATTAATTCGGCTAAACATTTAACATATAAAAGGTCCATAAATAGTATATATTTTTTGTGTGGTTATTATTCGTAATTATTTATCTTCTTCATCCACCCAGTTTAATACCCGGCTGACAGCTTTTTTCCATCCTTTGATATAATGTTGGGCTTGCGCTTTATCCATTTCAGGTTTGAAAACACGATCTATAGACCTTTGTTCCTGAAGTTCGTCAATGCTGCTCCAGAAACCTACCGCTAATCCTGCCAGATAGGCAGCTCCCAGCGCCGTAGTTTCCAATGTTTTAGGTCTTATCACTTCAAATCCGAAAATATCTGCCTGAAATTGCATCATCAGGTTGTTGGCGCAGGCGCCTCCGTCTACTCTTAATTCAAGTTCCTGCACTCCGGAATCCGCTTCCATTGCTTTTATCAGATCGTATACCTGATATGCGATACCTTCCAGTGTTGCTCTTGCAATATGCCCGTCGGTAGTACCTCTTGTGATACCCAGAATACCCCCTCTCGCATAAGGATCCCAATAAGGAGCGCCCAATCCGGTTAAAGCAGGGACAAAATATACTCCTCCGTTATCAGGAACTGTTTTAGCCAGATTTTCAGTGTCCGGGGAGGTTTTTACCAACTTAGCGCCATCCCTGATCCATTGAACGGCTGCTCCACCTACGAAAACGCTGCCTTCCAAAGCATAGTAGGTTTTTCCGTTTATTTTCCATGCGATAGTGGTCAAAAGATTATTTTTCGATAGAACCGGTTTCTCTCCCGTATTCATTAACAGAAAACATCCCGTGCCATACGTATTCTTAGCCATACCTGCGTTGGTACATAATTGTCCGAATAAAGCGGCTTGCTGGTCTCCTGCTATTCCGGAAATCGGAATTTTTGTTGAAAACAGAGTTGTGGAAGTTTCTCCGTATACTTCGCTGCTTTGTTTCACTTCGGGAAGCATGGATTTAGGGATGTTAAACAGTTTTAACAGATCATCATCCCATTGTAAGGTGTGAATATTGAATAACAAAGTACGGGAAGCGTTGGATACATCCGTAACATGCATCTTTCCTCTGGTAAGTTTCCATATCAGCCAGGTATCGACCGTTCCGAAACAAAGTTTTCCCTGTTCGGCTTTTTCCCTTGCTCCGGGAACGTTGTCTAAAATCCATTTGACCTTGGTTCCTGAAAAGTATGCGTCTAAGATCAGACCTGTTTTCTGTCTTATTTCATCGGTTAATCCCTGTGCTTTAAGTTCGTCGCAGTATTTGGCTGTTCGTCTGTCCTGCCAAACGATGGCGTTGTAAACAGGTTCGCTGGTTTCTCTATCCCATACGATTGTGGTTTCCCGTTGATTGGTGATTCCGATAGCCGCTACGTCTAAACCTGTTATTCCTTTTTTTGCGATTGTTTCTGCTGCAACGGAAATTTGTGAAGACCATATTTCCTCAGGATCATGTTCCACCCATCCGGGTTTAGGAAAATGTTGGGTATAATCTTTTTGTGCCACCGAAACAATTTCTCCTCTATGATTAAATAAGATGGCTCTGGAAGATGTAGTTCCCTGATCAAGGGCTAAGATGAATTTTTCTGCCATTTTTTTTTGATTTTAGTTAATTATTTTATTTTTTGATCGTCTAATTAATAGCTTACCCATAAGTATTTTCCGGTTATGGCATCTATAGCCGCACCAGATCAACGGATACTCTTCCTCTGGTAAGGATCACATCCCATTCAAGGGCTGTACTTGGTTTTGATACCCGTTCGGTTAGTTTCATTTAGCTTTTGCTATAATTGTTTTTTATTTCTTTTCGTTGATTGTAAAATTACAAAAAAAATAATACGAAATAATATGATTTTTTTCCATGAAATTTTATCACTCATCTTTTTAATTGTTATACATTGATTATATGTTATATAGCTGCCTGTAAATCAGATAAAAACAAAAGATACATGAATTTTTTGATATGTTTTTATTCCTTTTTTATTAAATTTTTTGATAAAAAAATTTTCTTCTTGATATTTTTATTAATTTTAAACAATTAAATAATTTGATTATGGTGAGGTTAAACAGAAGACAGCAGTTTATTATAGACGAGCTTGATGAGCAAAATTTTATCAAGGTAAACGATCTTTGTGAAAAATTAAATGTTTCGGCAGTTACCATCAGAAAAGATCTACAGCATCTGGAAAACAAAGGATTATTATACAGAACGCATGGAGGGGCCAGTAAGCAATCTTTGTATGCTTTTGAGAGAAATATCAACGAAAAGGAATTTGTTCAGGTTACTCAAAAACAAAAGATAGCGAAAGCAGCACTTCAATTTATAAATGATCAGGATTTTATTATTCTTGCTTCCGGAACTTCCGTTTATTATCTGGCAAAGATAATTTCAGGGTATAAAAAGTTAACCGTTGTTACCTCTGCACTTCGGATTTCTATGGAATTGAGCAGAGACCCTTTTATAGACGTCATACAATTGGGAGGAAACTTGCGAAAAAGTTCGATTTCCGTTATAGGGTCTTTGGCAGAATCCGAATTGAAAAAATTTTCCTGCAATAAATTGTTTTTAGGGATTGACGGAATTGATCTCAATTTTGGACTCTCTACTTCCAACTCTACGGAAGCCCATCTGAATGAAGTCATGATAGAATGTTCGGAAAAGGTTATCATTCTGGCAGATTCTACTAAAATAAATAAACGAGGTTTCGGGAAAATATGCGATTTAGACAAAGTAGATGTTTTAATTACAGATAATGAAATTTCCGAGAAAGATCTGAATGCTTTTGAAGATTACGGCATAAAGGTAATAGTTGCCAAATAAAAAATAGTCCAAAATATAATAGTAACTACTTAATATTAAGTATTTTAAATGTGAATTTATAATTCTAAAGAAAGATAAAAAGAGGAGATTTGTGCTTTATGCCTGTCTCCTCTTTTTGATTTGTAAAATTTGGGTTATTTTAAAGCTCCGGCTATAACGGTAAGCGGATGTTCACAGGGTTTGGAAGTAAACATTTCAATTTGCCATTTACAAGTTTCACAGTCGGTGGCTACTATATCGAATCCTCCTTTTTCAATCTGTTTAAATAATGGATCTCCTATTTTTTGAGAAATTTCATGATTTTCTTTTTTAAATCCGAAAGTTCCTGCAATACCGCAACAATTAGAGTCCAGCACAGTTACTTCCGCATTAGGAATAAGTTTAAGTAATTCCACAGAGTAATAGGTCCATCCCAATTTTGCCATATGACAAGGGGTATGATACGCAATTTTTAATGGTGTATCTTTGAATTTAAGTTTGGCATCCGTAGCATTTAACAATCTGTAAACATATCGTGTAGCCAGCTCCACCTTTTCCTTCACCTGACTATTGTCAACCCCCAACAGATGAGGATGCTCGTCCCGTATGGTAAAGGTGCAGGAGGAAGAGGTGGCAATAACCGGAATTTTTTTATCAATTACGGACTTTCGTATTTCCCTTTCGTCTATTTCCGCATTTCTTTTTGCCGCATCTATGAATCCGTTAGAAACTAATGCTATTCCGCAACATCTTTCTTTTTCCAATAACTGAACTCCGATATTCAGAGAGTTAAGCACTTTGATCATATCCTTTCCCAACTGAGGATTGTTATAGTTTACATAACATCCGTGAAAATACGAAACCTGAGTAGGGAATGTCTTTTGTTCTTCTGCCACTTTCTTATACCAACTCTTAAAAGTTCCGAAAGAATATTTAGGCAGACTCCTTCTTTTGTCAATTTTTAAAAGAGGATCTAACAGGTTTTTAACCGGTTTTGAGGAAGTTATGGTATTTACAATCGGAGCAAAAGGGGTAGCTAAAGACCCCATAAAATCAGTATGAGCCAGAATCCTATCTCTGAGAGTAGGTTTTTTCTTACTGTATTTAATCCGTGCCAACTGAATGATGTCTCCAATCTTCACATTGGAAGGACAGGCAATTTCGCATTGTTTACAATTAATACAATATTTTAAAGATTCATCGTAAAAATAAGGATCCTTTAATCGTAATCGTTCTCCGTCGGGTCCTGCATGCTTAGGTCCCGGATAATCCGGATTTACTTTTGAAACAGGGCAATACACCGTACAAATAGTACATTTTATGCATTGTTCAAAATTATTATCGCTTTTATTGAGTATTGGATTCATGAGTTTTTTTCTGGTTTAAAATTTGTTCGGCAACATACAAAGCGGTGAGTATGGAAACCCCGGCTCCATTTCCTTCTTTTAACGGATTGAAACCGTTAAGGACAGCGCCCGACACAAACAAATTGTCAATAGGTTTGTTATCTTTTATTCCGTTGAAATTCGAATTGGTTTTTACACCGAATTGCTGATAATTTTGTTTTTCAAAAAAATTGGGATTATACCAATCGGCTCTGTTGGGAAGATAGTCTGTATCTAACTCAAATACAGGTTCATATATTTTTTTGGTATCTGCAATAAGTCCCTGACTGAAAAAACTTCCCGTAGCAAGAATCACATTATCTGCCATAAGCGGAATATCTCCGTGATTGTGGGTATAAACCTTGGAAACATGATGTTCCTCAACATCTGCATGGGTAACATTGTCTCCCAGCATATATATTCCTCCCGATTTTATAAAGTATTCTTTCAGGTGTTGTTGGGTACGTATGCCTACTAATGACGGTGGAAATGTAGGAATCAAAAAGACCGGTTTTCCGACTTTTTCAATTAATCTGGATAAAATCCCGGTATCCTTAAGACCTATACAATCCGGAAAAATAATAACGTCACTATCTTTGCTGTTTTTAGAAAAAATTTGAGCCAAAGTATCCAGATTTTCCTCTTTATCAAAGATTATGGATAAGTTGGTGGATCTGAATTCGCTGGGATTTTTTCTTACGGCACTCAGTTCGGGAAGATTGAAATGTTTAATTTCCGTTTCCACATTCATTTTTTCAAATGCTTCGGAAATAAATTCCGGATGGAAATCCAAAAAACCTTCTATGTTAAGTAAAGTAGCTTTTTTCCAGGGGAATGTCTCATGATCTTCACTAAAAGCAAAGCCGGACATGGTTAACCAAGCAGGTTTCAACATTCCTACAGGGGTTATCCTGTAATGATTTTTATCGGAAGTTCCGTGTGTTTTTATTCCGATTTCGGAAAGAAATTTTTTTGCTTCCCTTGCCAATTCTGTAAATTTGGCTTTTCCCAGTTTTACATAAGGATGTTCGGGCGCCTGCGAAGCAAGATCTTCAATGGCTGCTTCCGGATTTTTCACAGAACTGCCGTCAGGTAAGGAATTTAACAAGTCGAAAGAACCCGAAAAAAAATGTAAGGCACTTTGACCGGAGGAAACAATAACGCATTTTTGTCCTTGCTGAACCAAGCGGATTCCGCTAACCAATCCGGTTAATCCTCCACCTATTATAACTGTATCGAACTTCATTGTTTTGCCTTTTTAATTTGTTCCTGAGACAGGCTTAGACCACATACCCCTTCGTATACCCAGCTGGCAAATTCGCTTTCCCGCAAAGTATCTCCCCAGGCAATAGGTCTTATGCCTTTCCATCTCTCGTTTAGAAATATTGATAAATCTTCTTTTGATTTTTCTGTTGTAAGCGCTTTGTAATGGTTCATCAGTCCCGCAGCCCTGCAGGCACAAAGCTCTCCCTGACAGGTACCCATTCCCACCCGGGTTCTTCTTCGGAGGTCTATCAGGTTATTTACCTGTAATTCATTTATGGCATATTCCACTTCTCCTGCTGAAACTTCCTCACATTCACAAACAAGGCTGTTCTTGGTAATGGTATTCCCTGACAGGTTTTCCGCTCGGTCTCCCATTCGGTAGATAGCCGATTTCCTAATAGACAAAGGCACCGAGGTCATTTTCTGACTTATTTCTTCCGTGCTTTGCCTTGAGCCCGGAAGATTTGCCTCAGCAGTAGTACAGGGATGAGTATTATTCAGTTTTTTACAAACCAGATCCGTTGCCCATTCTGCCATCAGACGATAGGTCATCAATTTTCCTCCCGTGATGGTGATAAAGCCTTCTAATCCGTCTCTTACTGCATGATCCAGCAATACAATACCCCGGCTTACATTTCGCCCTGAAGGGTCATCGTCAGAAGCGACCAGAGGTCTTACTCCTGCATATCCCCGTAGAATCCGGGTTTGGAGGAGTATAGGCGCCAGTTTTTCTCCTTCTCTGATCAGTATGTCTACTTCCTCGGGGGTGACATACATGTCATCTATTTCATCGTACGGAACATGAGTGGAAGTAGTACCTATTAAGCAGATGGTATCTCCCGGAACTAAAATATCCGCATCGGCGGGTTTACGGCATCGGTTTAATACCATTTTGTTCACCCTATGTCCAAATATAAGCAGAGATCCTTTTGCCGGAAACATTTTGATTCGTAAGTCGGCATATTCCGCTATTTTTTGTCCCCAGATTCCTCCTGCGTTAACTATGATATTGGCATAAATTTCTTTTTTTTCTTTTGATTTATGATCGTAAACTTTCACTCCAATCACGCGATTTTGTTCTTTGATCAAGCCTAATACCTCATGATAGGTCAGAATTTCAGCCCCATGTTCTTTTGCGTCTAAGATATTGGATAATGTCAGTCGAAAAGGATCCACCGTTCCGTCCGGAACAATGACGGCTCCTGTTATGGAAGGGTTTGCGGAAGGTTCCATCCGCAGGGCTTCTTTCGGGTCTATTGCCCGGGCATTTATTCCTGCTGCACGACAGGATTCGATAAATAAGGATTGGTATGAAATATCATCTTCGGGAAGAGTTAAAAACAATCCGTCTGTTTTTTCCACGCAATGACTTGCGATGCGTTTCAGTATCATGTTTTCTTTGATACATTCTTCCGCAGATTCTTTATCCGTCACTGCATACCGGCTTCCGCTATGCAACAATCCGTGATTTCTTCCCGTAGCTCCGGTAGCGATGTCGTGCCGTTCCAACATAAGTGTCCGCAATCCTCTTCTGGCACAATCTCTTGCTGTTCCCGCCCCTGTCGCGCCTCCTCCGATGATGATTACATCCCAAGGAGTTGTTTTGCTGAAATTTGAAGATTCTGTTTTCACAATAGTTTTGGTTTTATTTTACTTTACAAAAATACGAAATAAAACGAAATAAAATGTAATTTTATATTCTGATATTAATCATTTCATCCTTGTTTCGAATAGGGTTTTATATACAGAGCTGAGAGAAAAAATAAAGTGATTTATGTGATAATTGATCGAAATGAAGAACAAAAATAAGAGAGTTTTATTTCCTGACACGCTTGTTTTTAGTATTTTTCCTTTAGGTTTTGTATTCCGGAATAATTCAAGTATTCAATTCTCCGGAAATTAATTTCCCTTTTCAGATACTAAGTTTACGTCAAAATTTAGAATTAATTCCTAATAAATGAGGTGAGGTGTTGAATTTGTTATTTGTTTGAAAGTATTATGAAAAAAAGAACAACCCAAAGCTTTTTTGATGAGCTTAAAAAAAGGGAATGGAAAAGATATGATTTGACCTGCAAACATCCGGTAAAAGGAGAAAACACCTCACAAGATTTGTCTGCTAATGCAAATTTTCAAGTAGGAGGGAGGTCTATTAAAAAAACCGGATAAGATTAGTTTTTTATCCGGTTTTTTACTTTCCGTTGTTTTTCTAATAGTTTATTTTTTCCAATCGTAATTCAGGAGATTTATCTTTATCTTCAAATTCTTCAAAGAGTAACAGATATCCGCTCTTAGCTGCTAAAAAACTAATTTTTCCTCCTTTGGAAGTTCTTATAGGAAAATCCGGCAAAGTTTTCACTTTTCCATCTTTATACGAGATTACAGATAGGTGGGTCACTGCTTCTCCTTCAATTTCTTTCTTGTAAAAAATTATTACAGAGCCATCATTTGTTACTTTAGTAAATTCAACGTCTTTCAGTTCTTCGGATTGGGTTAGATTTTCGGGATTTTCTTTTTTTAGTTCTTCAAGGTCTTTCTTGTCGAAAAAAATTCTTTTTGCTATATCTGTTTTAGTTGTCTTTACTATAGTTAAATCTTTCTTTAAATCTCTCTCTGTTGCTTCTACAAAAATAAAGTTGCCAAATTCCAAGGTTTTAGATTTTTCAGTCTCCTGAGAGACTTTAAATTCTTCAAAAATAAACAAATCATTCCCATTAGATAAACCTAGCCTACTATGAAAACGAATTTCTTCTTTGTTTAATTTTGCATAAGAAATAATTTCGTCTATAGTAAGAAAAATTTCTTTTATTTTTTCACCTGTTTCTATGGAATAGTACTTTTTAGTGTATTTTTTAAATTGATCGTTTTCATAGTCTGAAAAACTTCTAGTTAATTTTCCTTCCTCATAATTGAGAGTTCCCAGGTAATAGTGTTTTATCTTTTCATTAATTAGAGAGTCTTTTTCAGAAGGATCCGGAATTTGAAGTATGGGAGAAACAGGCTTCCCTGTTTTTAGATCTATTATTTTAAATCGAATATCTGATGTTTTACCTATATAGTCCCATCCTTTTTTTATATTTTTTATATCTTTTTCTTCCAATACAGCAATATCATTTCTATTGGAAATCGGGTTAATGGAAAAATAAGTATATTGATTTCGATTCTGTTTATTTTTTTTGCTGTTTTTAAAGCACCAAAGAGGGGAACTGTTTTTTTCCAAAGAAGTATAATAACATACAGGATGGGGCCAGCCAAAACCCCTAAGAATAAAGCCTTCAGAATCTGAAGAATAATTGAAAAAATCAAGGAAATAATGCGAGAATAGGTTTAAATAACAATTATCTGTGACGGCATAAGTTTCTTTTTTAGGTTTAAAATTAAAATAAGAAGCATCAGATATTTTGTTTTTTTTTACATCTAATATACGGAATCTGTTATAATATAAAAAATCTCCGTATCCATTAGAGTAAGATTCTTTTATCTGAAGGAGTAACTTTCCTTTAGAATAATCTAATAAAAAATATCTATCTGCAAATGATTTATAAAATTTCTCTTTAAATTCACCGGAGTACACCTTATTCAGATTTTTATCCAATAAGACATATTCATAGAGATATTCTGTTCTACTAATTCTGTCTTTTTCATACAGAAAAAAATACCCGTACAGATCTGGATAATCCATTAAAGCCTTATATTCAATTAATTTACCCTCTGCCAGTTTTGATAATTCTGATATCTGAGCCGGAAGCCAATGCGTAATAAATAAACAAAAGCAAAGAAACACTTTCTTGCTTTCTAAAAAAGAGCTGTTTTTTTTCATAGTATTTAATTTTATGCCTTTTCCTTATACTTTGCCTATATCGTGACGATAGTATTTATAATCGAAATTTATTTTTTTACTATTGTCATAAGCTGCGTTTTTGGCTTCTTCCAACGTATTTCCCACTCCTACGACATTCAGCACTCTTCCTCCCGAGGTATAAAGTGTTTCTTCTTTCAGAGAAGCTCCGGCAACAAAATAAGGGCAGGTGAGGGTATCTAGTCCTGTAATTTTAAAACCGGTTTCATAATTTGACGGGTACCCTCCGGAAGCCATAACCACACATACCGAATGTTGATCTTTCCATTTTAGATTTAGCGGTTTTCCTTTTAAAGCATCAAAGAATACTTCCAGAAGGTTGTTTTCCAGTAAAGGCAAGACTGCCTGTGTTTCCGGATCTCCCATTCTCATGTTGTATTCCAGTGAATACACACCGTTTTTTGTAATCATCAGACCGAAAAAAATAATACCTGAGAAAAGCAGATTTTCCGTTTTTAATCCGTTTAAGGTAGGAAGTAAGATGTCTTTTTCGAATGTTTTAAAATGTTCTTTTGTAAAATAGGGATTTGGCGCTATTACTCCCATTCCGCCTGTATTTAATCCGGTTTCTCCTTCGCCTATTTTTTTATGATCTTTTGCGGAAATAAACGGAATGATCTCATTCCCGTTAAAGATAGAAAGGATGGAAGCTTCAAAGCCTTCCAAATATTCTTCTATAACGACATGATTTCCTGCAGATCCGAATATTTTTTTATTTAGTATTTCGTCCAGGGCTTTTTCCGCTTCGAATTCGTCAGAGCAGATAATTACTCCTTTTCCCGCCGCCAATCCGTCTGCTTTTATAACCAGAGGATAGGTTTGTTTTTTTGCGTATTCGTTTGCTTCGGTAAAGTTGTTAAATGCTTTATATTTAGCTGTTTTCACGCCGTGTTTCAGCATAAAATCTTTCGCAAATTCTTTGCTTCCTTCCAATTGTGCCGCTTTTTTATCCGGGCCTATGATCTTCAGGTTCTTATCATGAAAAGCGTCTACAATTCCTTCTACCAAAAGGGCTTCTGAGCCGACAACAGTTAAGTCTATTTCTTCTTTTTCTGCAAAATGTACTAATTCTTCAATGGTATCGAAAGCTACATTTGTTCCTATTTGTGCAGTTCCTCCGTTTCCATGGCTGAAGAAAAGTTCGGTTTTCGGATCATCTTTTTTTATTTTCCAACCAATTGCGTGTTCTCTACCTCCGTTCCCGATAATTAATATTTTCATAAAAATAGTTTTAATTTACTTTTTAGACTGTACAAATGTAAAACTAAAAATAGAAAATGGCAGTTCATGGAGAAATTTTTATGTGCTTTTTTTCACGATTTTTAAGAGCCTGTTTAAATTTTATTGCGATTATTTTTTAATGCTATTTTAGAGATGGATTTTTTGCTTTTTATTTGAAGATTTAGCGGGCTAAATCAAGAAGAAAAAGTGAAAAAGACG
>JAISMV010000116.1 GCA_031276535.1 Flavobacteriaceae bacterium | reverse complement strand
ATCAAAATTCAGCTTAGTTTTTTTATCAGTTCTTCTGCTTTTGCATAAACCGACAGTAGAGAATCTTTGTCAGATATGCCTGAATATCGTTCAATCTGGGATTTCAAAACCATATTCTTCCACTCATCTGAAAATTCATCTCCCAATTTGTTTGATAAGATCTCTTCTATTTCCGCTGAGGTTATAAACTGCTCTTTGGTGATATTTAAATTTTGGCTGACTGCCTCCTGTAAAACGGATTCCAATAGGGTATAAAACTCTTTTTTATCGTCTCCTTTTTCTGCTATTTTTTTTAGTTTAAATAATTCAGCGGCGAAACTTTTCTTTTTTGTCTGTTCGGTCAGAGGCTGCGGGCTGTCAAAACCGGATTTTTCTTCTTTTGATTTTTTCTTCCTGATAAATCTGAAATACACGGTCACAATCATGATTACTATAATTCCTATCAGTATAAATACCCATGATCTTTTGGGATTTTTTGTTTTCCCGTCAAGCACCGAGATAACGTCTTTAACATGAATATCCGGAACAAAAGCCTTTATTCTGCCTGAGTCGATTCCTCCACCTTCTTCTGTACTGTCTTTCTTATCTGCAACAGACTTCCTTAGTACGGTTAAGGTAATAGGCTCTACGGACAACTTTTTAAAGATTCCTTCTTTGGGGTCAAAAAAGCTGAAAGTTCCTACATGTATATCATATTCTCCTTCTTTATGAGGGATTAATACGGTGGAAGCGGATACTTTTCCCGTTATTCCTTCAGGCAGCAAGCTTAATTCCATTTTGTTCTTGGAATTGAATTGCTCCATATCTTCCGGAGCTACTATTTCCGGAACTTTTATCAGTTCTATGTTTCCTCTGCCTTCTATCTCTATCTGAACCGTCACGGCTTCTTCCGTCTTTAACTCCTTTTTGTTTGAAGCAGCCCTCAGCGTATAATCACCCACCACTCCATAAAAATCATCGGGAGAGTTCTCAGGTAGTTTCTTCACCTGCAAAGTAACCGGCGCGGATTGTATATATATTTCCTGCTCATTGAAAAAACCATCCGGAATGGTTACGGATAAAGTAAACGGATCTATAACCGTGGTTCCCGGTCTGGACGGAAACATAACATAGGTACTGACAACTCTGGAAAAATATATCTCTCCGTTAATTACTTCCTGTTCGTATGTATTATTTCTTTCTCTTACAGGCTTGACAAACAATTCATGGAAATTGGGCGGAGCCAGATGTGTCATACTATTCAACATCTCTATCCGGCGGGTATAAAATTTCAACTGCGCTGTAACTCCTTCGTTTTGATAGGGATTCTTCTCCGATACCTTGAGGGATAAAAATGCTTTTCCGACTTTTGGGGGTATTTTCTCCGCTTCATGGTTGACATCATCTCCTACAACGGTAATTGTTAATGGCTTTGTGTGGTATGTTTTTCCATCTACTTTTACAAAGGCTGATCCTATCTTTACATTTCCCGTTTTGATCGCCCGTAATCCTATTTCTTCTCCATATTCTACGGTTATATTGCCTTCTTCATCATAACTCTGGTTTTGAATAATCTGTCTTCCTGTTATTTGAGCATTGGTAAATATGGGTAGTTTGATATTCCCTATTTCTTTTATGTCTTTATTTTTTATGGAAAGTATGAATTGTATATGAATAGGTTCATTTAATTCCACTTCTTTTTTTTGTGGAAATGCCTGAAAAAACACCTGGGCGGTTACCCGGGATATTCCCGAAAAAATAATAAATAATAATAAAATTTTCCTCATCACCAATCTTTGCCTCGCTTGTTCTGAGACGGAGGCAGTTTCTTATTTATAATTTTTTGTTGTGCTCTTTTTTCCTGTTCTTTCATTGCTCCCAAAATACCTTCGTAGTATTGTTTTCTGTTTTTTTCCTGTTCCGGAGAAGTCTCATCGGTAGCGTGCGATCTTACGTTCTCTATGGCATTTTGTCCTTTTTCCTTTCCATTTCCCTGTCCCGGCTGATTTTCTCCTGTTCCCCCTGATTGTCCCTGTTGGTTATTTTCTTTGTCATTCTTTGGCTGATTCTCCGAACTGTCAGGCTGTTGCTGTTCCTGTTTCCGATTTTTATCCTGTCCCTCTCCTTTGTCTTTCTTATCATCTTTCCGATTCTGTTGTTGTTCCTGTTGATTTTGCTGCTGCTCGTTTAATTTTTGTCTAGCTAATGCGTAATTATATCTTGCTTTTTCATCTCCGGGATTTAGCTTCAACACTTTCTTAAATGTCTCAGCTGCTTTATCATATTCTTTTTTCTGATAATAACAGTCTCCTATGTTAAAATGTACATTTGATTCTTCAATTTTACCGGTTGCGAATTTACTAGATTTTTCATATTGTAGTAATGCATCGTCATATTTTTTTAGTTTATACAGTGCATTTCCCAAATTAAAATTAGATTTATACGAATCCTCCCCTTCCTGTATGGCTCTTAAATAATTGGCGGCAGCCTCATCATACATATTCGCTAAATAATTTTTATTTCCTTCTACTAAATATTTTCTTGCTTTTTCATTCTGTGCCGACAAAAATCCTGTCAGGAAAAAAAAGACTGCTATATGTAAATATTTTATTTTTATATACATAACTTACAAAGGTACTAAGATTATACGTTAAAATCTTGCTTATAATTTGTTAAAGAAACGATAATTAAAATAGATAGAGCCAAGCCTGTGAAAAATTGAAAGTATTGTTTGGAATCATAGGTATAACTTACGGATTGTTCTTTTTTATTCAGCGTTGACAATGAATTAAAGACCTGTTTTGCCACCTCACCGGAAGGGTTTTCTCCGTAAAAATAGGCTCCTTTGGTTCCCATTGCCAATTGTTTTAAGGAACTATTTTCTAATTTCGTTAAAACAATATCTCCATTTTCGTCTTTTTTATATTCCGAATATCCGCTTTCATACGTAACGGGTATAGGAGCTCCCTGCGGTGTTCCCATTCCTATGGAAAAAATAGTTATGTCATTTTTATCCGCTATATCTATAGCCTTGTCCACCTCTCCTTTATGCGTTTCTCCATCGGAAATCAGAACTATCGCTTTGGAGGTGTTGGATATATGGGACAACATATTGGAAGCCTCTACCACTGCTTCTGCAATATTAGTGCCCTGAGCGGTAATAAGGCTGGTGCTCAATCCGTTCAGATACAATTCTGCCGCTCCATAATCATTGGACAAAGGCATGACCAAATATGCCTGTCCGGCAAAAATTACTATTCCCACACGGTCTCCTCCTAATTTAGCCATAATATCTCCTGCTACTTTTTTTGCTTTTTCCATTCTGGAAGGAAGGATGTCTTCCGCATTCATTGAGGCGGAAACATCAATTACAAACGCGATATCGATTCCTTCTCTTTTTACTTCCTTTTTTTCAATTCCGCCTAATAAATTCGCCAGTCCAAAAACAAGCAGAATAAAGATTATGATCATCCAGATATTATCTTTAATGAATTTGGAAAGGCTTAGATGTCCGAAAATTCTTGTTTGTAAAGACCTGTCTGCAAATTGGTTTATTTTTGATTTTTTCCATCGGTATAAATACAGCATTCTCCATACTAAAAAAGGTACGAGAAATAATAAATACAGATATGATATTTCTTCAAATTCCCAACTCATGTTCTTTTCTTAATTTATACTTCGGAATATAAAACCTCTTACCAGTAATTCCAACAATAAAAGAATTACCGCAGGAATGAAAAATATCCGGTATTTTTCCGTGTAATTATAATATTTTAAATCATTAATATCCGACTTTTCCAACAGGTTAATGTTATCGTAAATATCTTGTAAACTTTGTGTATTGGTAGCCCGGAAATATTCTCCTCCGGTACGTTTGGCTATGTATTTTAACAACTCTTCGTCTATTTCCACTTTTTGTTTTTCAAACTGTATTTCCCCTGTGTAAGGATCCTGATTTGAGGGAAACAGGGCTAAACCGTTGGATCCTATCCCTATGGTATATACTTTTATTCCTTCTTCGGCAGCAATATCCGCAGAAACAGTGGGTTCCACAAAACCGTCATTATTTACTCCGTCTGTCATCAGGATAATAATTTTAGATTTAGCCTTACTGTCTTTCAAATGATTGACCGCCGTGGCTAATCCGACTCCTATTGCGGTTCCTCCTTCCAGAGTTTGAGTTTTCAAATTTTTAATTTGCTGAATCAAAATGTCCCGATCAACGGCTAAAGGCACCAAAGTCAGGGCTTCGCCCGAGTAAGCAATCAGCCCGATCCGATCTACAGGCCGTTCCAGCGCAAATTTTTCGGCAACTCCTTTTAAAGCCGTCAACCGATCCGGATCCAGATCCCGCGCCAGCATGCTCAGGGATATGTCTACCGTTAACATAATGTCAATTCCTTTTTCCCTCTGCAAGACCTGAGAGACGTCTACCACTCTGGGACGGGCTAATGCCAAAATCAATAATGTGATCGCAACCAGCCTCAACCAAAACAAAACCGGTCTGAAAAAACCTATACCTCTGTTTTTAACCGCAAAAACAGATAAATTGGGAATAGCTATCGCCTTTGATCTTATTTTGTTTTTATACCTCAGGAAAATAAAAACCGGTATTATCAATAATAAAACCAAAAACCACGGATGTCCGAATTCCAAATTAGTATTCATCTTGTGTTTTCAAATTATAAAACTCGGTTTTTGTTTCGTTAATAAATTTCTTTGCCATCTCGGTATGTACCTTCGTTTCGGAAATTTCAGGCCTTGATTTGGCAAACTTTGCCAGATCTGCCGCATTAAAAATAATGCTCAGGTCGTGTCTTTCTTTTTCATCAATCCAATTTTTATCTTCCAAATAATCAATTAAATCGTCTGACAAAAACCGGGTTGCCGGAAAATTCCATCGTGCTTCCATGTATTCTTTCAAGATGGAAATCATCTCGGAATAGTACTTTTTACTTAATCCTTTATCCAAATAATTAGATTTCTCCAATTTTTTCAATTTTTTAATCGCTAATATATCCGGACCGACTTTTATGTGTGTTCCCGGCTTTCTTTTCTTTCTTTCGAGATAATACAAAACCGCTAAAATAATGGCTACGATAAGAATGGTTGCTGCCATGACCATATACAGCCAATATTGTTCAAAATAATCACGGAAAATTTTAGGCTCCGTTATAATGGGTTTAATATCGTAGGGAGGATTTTTCAAACTGTCTGCAGGAATCGAACTTACGGTGATTTTGTATCGTGGTGTGAAATATTCTTTGGAATTGACCAAAATTCTTTGTGAAGGAACGGTAAAAGTTCCTTCTTCATATCCTGAGAATGTAATGCTATTTGTGTAAACCGGTTTTCCCCTGCGGATTAAAGTGTCTTTTTCTATACCCAAGACTTCCAAGTGCCAGCTAAGCGTGTCCTTAATTTCGGGAAATACTATGTTATCTGTTTTTTCCGCCTGCACCTGTAATTTCAAAATAATCGGCTCTCCATACCTGATGTGTGTTTTCGACAGGATAGAAACAGGAGTCTGTGCATAAAAAGATACACAGTACCATAAAAAAGAAACTATGATTATTTTAAATTTCACAACTAATGATGATGTCCTTTAAAATAGTTCAACAATATTTTTGTATAATCTCCGTCGGTGGGAATATTTAAAAATCCCGCACCGTTTTTAATAAATGCATTTTCCGTCGAAGCAACCACTTTCCGGTAGTAATCGGCATATTTGTTTCTGATCTCTTTTGAAGACGTATTAACCCACTGTAATTTTCCGGTTTCCAGATCCTGAAGATAAATTAATCCCATATCGGGAAAATGCCCCTCTGTCCTGTCGTATATCCGAATTCCCGTCACATCATGTTTTTTGGTTATGATACTTAAACTTTTTTCAAAGTTGCTTACATCAAAATCAGATAATAAAAACAGGGTCGATTTTCTTTTTATTGTTTTCAGCAAAAAATCAAAAACCACGGTAAGATTTGTTTCCGCCTGCCGAGGCTCTGCCTCCACTATGGTTTTAATGATCTTGATTACATGAGAATTACCTTTTTTGGGAGGAATAAAAGAGTCGATCTTGTCGGAATATAAAATCAATCCTACCTTATCGTTGTTTTTTATCGCTGACAAAGCTAAAGTAGCACTGATTTCCGCAACGGTTTCATTTTTAAATTGTTTTCGGGTTCCGAAATTCATGGAAGCACTGATATCCACTAAAATTATAGATATCATCTCTCTTTCTTCTTCAAATATTTTTACAAAAGGTTCATTAAACCGTGCGGTTTTATTCCAGTCAATTTTTCGTATGTCGTCCCCAAACTGATACTGACGCACTTCCGAAAAAGCCATCCCTGCTCCCTTGAAGGAGCTGTGATATTCTCCCAAGAACAAAGAATTGAGCCTTTTTTTAGATTTAAGTTCAATAAGTTTTACCTTTTTTAAAAGTTCTTCAGTCGTCAACTTCTTATTTTTTTAACATAATGATTACGGAGCTGTAATAGAATGTAATATTTGATCTATAACATATTCCGAAGTTATATTTTCCGCTTCCGCTTCATAGGTTACTCCTATTCTATGGCGGAGTACATCTTTCGCTATGGATTTTACATCTTCGGGAATCACAAACCCTCTTTGATTTAAGAATGCATGAGCTTTTGCCGCCATAGCCATACTGATACTTCCCCGGGGAGAAGAACCGAACAAGATATAGGGTTTCAATTGAGACAGGTTGTATTTTTCCGGGAAACGTGTTGCAAATACAATATCTAAAATATAATTTTCCACCTTTTCATCCATGTATATTTCCTTCACCAAATCTCTTGCTTCAAAAATCATATCCAGAGACACTATTTTCTTTACCTGATGTTTTTCTTTGGAAATATTTTGGCGCATAATGGTTCTTTCCTGTTCAAATTCAGGATAAGACACCACACATTTCAGCATGAAACGGTCGACCTGAGCTTCCGGCAAGGGATACGTTCCTTCCTGATCGATCGGATTTTGGGTAGCCAGCACCAGAAACGGTTCTTTTAGCCTGAATGTCTCATCCCCGATGGTAACTTGTTTTTCCTGCATAGCCTCCAACAAGGCTGATTGTACTTTTGCCGGAGAACGGTTGATTTCGTCCGCCAGAATAAAATTAGCAAAGACAGGACCTTTTTTTACAGAGAAATTGTTATCTTTCATATTGTAAATTAAAGTTCCTATGACATCTGCGGGCAGCAAATCGGGAGTAAACTGAATGCGGGAAAACTCTCCGTCCAATGTTTCCGCCAGAGTTTTTATCGCCAGAGTTTTTGCCAGCCCCGGAACTCCCTCCAACAAAACATGCCCGCTGCTTAATAATCCTATAAGCAAACGATTGATCATATACTTCTGACCTACAATTACCTGATTAATTTCTTTAATCAGTAAATTGAAATTATAACTTTTTTCTTGTACTTTCTCAATAATAATTTTAATGTCTTCAGAAGTTGATGTGTAATCCATTCTCTTTTTTCAAAAATTAATTTAGGCAAAGTTCTATATTTTGTTTGAATTCTATTATTAACAATACGTTAAAATTTATACCAAAAATCGTGTTTTTTACCTGTTTTCAAAGTGTTAAACTTCCGGACTTTGGGCAGAGGATTTAATTTGCGATAAAATGTGATGGAAACACCTATTCGTTTGTGTAACAATGACTTAGTGTTGCCCCAATTGATAAATGCAAAATTTTTATAAAAAAAGAAAAAAATATTTGGAAAAAAGAAAAAATAGTCGTACATTTATAGTGCATGGTATTGCTAGCACCATTTCGAAGAGAATTTTATATAGCGGTATCATTGTTTGCGGCTTATTTTACCTGAAAAACTTTATTAAAACAAAAAACTCAAATACTGCCCTCTTGTTCTGTTTTGGCAACCGAACTCAGAATGCAGATATTTTTTTAATAAAAAGGGTTAGTTGAAAAAGCTCAATACGCTGTTTGTTATGTATTCAAGCTGTTCTTCGTCCAGTTCTGTATGCATAGGCAAAGAAATCACCTGATCTATGAGTTGATTGGTAACCGGGAAATCCGCATCGTTATAGTTCCCATTATCATAGGCTTTTTGCTTTCTCAACGGAACCGGATAATAAATCATCGCGGGTATATCTTTTTCTGAAAGATATTGCTGTAATGCGTTTCGGTCTGCATTGATCACCTTTAGTGTATATTGATGAAATACGTGGGTGGAATATTCCTCTGCTCTTGCCGGAACAATCAAATTAGGATGATTGATAAAAGCCTGATCGTAAAAGTCCGCGGCTTTTCTCCTCTTTTCATTGTATGAATCCAACAAAGGTAATTTAGTGTTTAATACCGCTGCCTGTAAGCTGTCCAGTCTGGAATTCACTCCTATTTCATCATGATAATACCTTTTATACATTCCGTGATTGACAATTCCACGTATTCTGTGGGCAAGATTGTCATCGTGAGTGAAAATCGCTCCTCCGTCTCCGTAACAACCCAGATTTTTTGACGGGAAGAAAGATGTGGTTCCCAAGGTTCCCAAGGTTCCCGATTTTTTTGTATCTCCGTTTTTAAATTTATATTCCGCTCCTATTGCCTGAGCATTGTCTTCCACTACATATAAATTATGCTCTTCCGCTATTTTCAAAATTTCTTCCATATCGGCACATTGTCCGAACAGATGCACCGGAATAATAGCTTTTGTTTTAGGAGTTATTGCCTTTCTGACAGCCTCAGGGTTAATGGTAAAGGTATCATAATCCACATCGACCAAAACCGGATTTAGTTTTAAAAGGCTGATCACTTCCACTGTAGCGGCAAAGGTGAAATCGGATGTAATGACCTCATCTCCGGGTTGTAAGTCCAGAACCATTAAAGCTATCTGCAATGCCTCTGTTCCATTGGCACAGGGAATTACATGTTTTACCGCTAAATATTTTTCCAGATTTTGTGTAAAACTTTTTACCTGAGGTCCGTTAATAAACGCCGCTGTATTCAGAACCTCCTCAAAACCGGTATCTATTTGGGACTTTATATGTTGATATTGACTTACTAAGTCAACCATTTGTATTTTTTTCATAGGAAATAAATTTTGAATGCAAATTTACTAAATGAATCCGTAGTGCGTTGTCCGGATTAAAGAATTTTTGAAGGAATTGATATTTTTCAGCAAAAACACAACAAATAAAAAACCCAAAGCGTTAGCGTTAAACACTTTGGGTTATTGTTTAAGTAGCCCGTAGGGGAGTCGAACCCCTCTTGCCAGAATGAAAATCTGAAGTCCTAACCGATAGACGAACGGGCCTGATATCCTTTACGCTAGTGCGTTTACAAACTTGTTTAATTTTGATTTCAAGTTAGAGGCTTTATTCTTATGAATAATGTTTCTCTTAGCTAACTTATCAATCTGAGAAAAAACAGAAGGTAATTTTTTTACTGCCGCATCTTTATCGGTTTCAGTTCGTAAATCTTTAATCGCAGTACGAGCTGACTTATGATAATACCTGTTGCGTAATCTTCTTACGTTGTTCTGTCTTATTCTTTTTAATGCTGACTTATGGTTTGCCATTTTCTTATACCTTTCTTTTCATTATTTTTTGCGGGAGCAAATGTAAAACATTTTTTATGTGCCCGCAAATACTTTCATTTAAATTATTTTGTAGACCCACAGGGATTCGAACCCCGACAAACGGTACCAAAAACCGGTGTGCTACCGTTACACCATGGGTCTGTACCAATAAAAAAAACCTTCCCTGAAAAAAGCAAGGTTTCTTTTGCTGTGGGCGATGCAGGATTCGAACCTGCGACCCCCTGCTTGTAAGGCAGGTGCTCTGAACCAGCTGAGCTAATCGCCCAAAAAACAAAGACTAAAAACCCTTATATTCCCTTTGTTTTGGAATTGGATTGCAAATATACGCTCATTTTTTATTCCTGCAAATAATTTTTTAAAAAATTTCAGAAACTACAAAGTTGCTTCCTCCCACAAAAATTATATCTTCTTCTGAGGCATCGTTTTTAGAAGCTTCAAAACCTTTTTCTACGGTATCAAATTTTTGATAATTTTTGAAATATTTCTTTATGGTATCTTCATACCGCTCCGGATGCAGCCCTCTCTGAACCGCCGGTTTTACAAAATAATAAACGGCGGCTTCCGGCAACAGGGGAAATATCTTCTCTAGATCTTTTCCCAGAACAAATCCGATCACAATCCGCAATTTGTTGTAGTTCAATCTTTTGAATTGTCGGGATAATTGTCTGAATCCATCTTCGTTATGTGCTGTATCACAAATGATAACCGGTTTTTCTTTTTGCAGAATATCCCATCTCCCCCGAAAATTCATGTTTTCCTTTACATGGAGAAATCCTCTTTCTATATTTTCTTCTGAAATAGTAAACTCTTTTTTCTGCAAAATCCGGATGACGCCTAAAGCTGTCTTTTTGTTTTGTTTTTGATACTCTCCCGTCAGGTCTGAGGGATAATTTTTCCGAATTTTCGCAGCATCCAGATATTCCGCCTTTTGATTCAGGGCTGACCGGATGAGCAATGCTTTAACTCCCGGCTTATTTTCTCCTATCACTACCGGAATACCCGGTTTAATAATTCCCGCTTTTTCCATGGCAATCTTCTTTAGGGTATTCCCTAACAGATCTGTATGATCTTTGGATATGCTGGTAATTGCACACACTTCCGGAAGCAGAATGTTGGTAGAGTCTAACCTTCCGCCCAATCCAACCTCAATGACGGCAATATCTACTTTTTCCCGGGCAAAATATTCAAAAGCCATAGTTGTGGTCAATTCAAAAAATGAGGGGTTAAAATCCGGAGTGAAAAAGGGTTTTATTTTGACCAGAAAGTCATGTATGAATTCCGGAGGACATTCTTCTCCGTTTATTCTGATACGTTCGGTAAAGTTTTTCAGATGGGGAGAGGTAAACAATCCCACTTTATATCCGGCTTCTTTTAAAACGGAAGCTATCATGTTGGAAGTGCTTCCTTTTCCGTTGGTTCCTGCAATATGTACGGATTTGAATTTTTTTTGCGGATTGCCTACAATTTCACATAGTTGCAGTATATTTTTAAATCCGGGCTTATAGGCTTTTTTCCCTACATCCTGATAGTTAGAAACCTGAGAATATAACCATTCTAAAATTTCCTGATATGATTCCATTGTACAAAGTTATTGTTTCTTAACAACTCCTACATATTTTCCTTCAAATTCAATAACAATGGAATCTAATTTATTTTGAGCAACCCAGTCTTTAAATGCGGAATTGTCTCCTATGTCATCACTAATGAAAAAACCGTTCTTTTGAATTTTTCGCCAAATTAACGGATAGGCCCACATTCTTCCTTTATAGCTTTTGTCGCTGTCATAATGGGCTACCTTAAATGAATTCTGTTGTTTAAAGATCTTAGGCAGGCTTTCTTTATCTGCCTGACGAAACAGTTTCCAGTATTTTCTTACCGGATCGGGAACGATACATCCTACAAACCTATCGTTGTTTCTATCCAGATAGGGCATATCCGAACTATATAAGATACCTTCTCTTTTTTGTAGAGACAATAATATAGCCATAGAACTCCAGCCATAAGCTACTCCTGTTTCCAGTACATTTTCCGCCTGAGTGTATTCGCATAAGGCATAAATCAGCTCCAAAGCTCCGCCTCCGCCCATTTTTACGGGGCAGTTTTTCTCTATTCTTTTAGCTTCTTCCAATTCTTTGGGGAAATCTTTGTATATGGAATATTCCGCACCGGTTAGTTTCAAAATTGCGGTTTGCTGGTCTATAGCCCGATTTGCGCACCAAATTTTAGATTCCTTCTTTCCTTTAGTAGCGCTTTTTCTATCGAAAATATTTTTATATACTTTTCTGGCCAATTCAGGATATAGCTGCGGTCTGACCGAGTAGCCGAAAAATGTTCTTATAACTGATGTTAACATTTGATAAATTGAGTTTGTGTTATTTTAATGCTGTAATGAAACCTTTACGGAAATCGTTTATAAGAACTTTTTACTTTCCGGTATATGGGTCATCGAGTTTGTTTTACTAAATTCCAATTTTAAAAAACATCTATCTTCTTTATAAGCCTTTGCTCCCTAGATATATATCGTTATACATAATGATCGGAAAACATCATGATTGATTCTGTATTTACTTCTCCAAGTGTACAAATAAATTTTTTAAAACACAAATTTTATGTCTTTTTTTTGCTTTTTTTGCTCTATACAGGATTCTATTATATACAGATAAAGTAAAAAATCAGGATAGTTTGTCGGATTAAAAACTAATAAACTATTTATACCTGAATATTTTAACGTATAAGTCCCGTTTTTCATCCCCAACTTATTTTATCCTAATTTTTTTGTAAAGAAATGGATAGAGGTATTTTTTTAGGGTGGTTTTTGAAATCAGGCAAGATGTGAAGTGTTAAAATGACGGATTAAAAGACCCTTTATTATTCATTGCAAAAACAAATTCGCGACATCAGAATGGATTAGAAATATCTTATTATAGGCTATATACGTGAAAAAAACGTGAAAAATTTCGTATCATTTATAAAATGAAGCATTTCGGACTATGTCCGAAATGCATATTTTTCGATCGTCCTGATTCAGGCTTGGATCATCTGCTTTACAGACTTGTGCTTAACCTGAATCCGGTTAAAGTAAAAGAGATTAAAACCATTTTCACTCATACAAATAAAAATGCTGAGTGAGTTCATATCAGTCAAAGGGAAAAAGTCAGAAAATTACGACAATAAATTTCTGACAGTTTCCGATATTATTTTTCCTTCGGCTTTTCCCTGTAGTTTTTTTGAGGCAATTCCCATTACCTTTCCCAGGTCTTTGATGTCTTGGGCTCCGGTTTCTTTAATAATTTCAGTAAGTTCTTTCTCCAATTCTTCAGGAGAAAGCTGAGCCGGAAGGAATTGTTCAATTACCCGGGCTTGTGCCAGTTCATTTTCCGCCAGTTCATTTCTGTTATTAGCGAAAAATTGTTCATAGGCTTCTTTTCTTTGTTTTACCAGTCTTTGTAATAATGCTATTTCCTGTTCCGGGGAAACTTCTGCGGTTTTCCCGTCTGTTTTGAGTAAAAGTAATTGAGATTTAATAGCCCGTAAGGAGTCCAAAGCAATTTTATCTTTTTCTTTCATTGCGACTTTCATCGCTTCCATTATTTTAGTTTCTAAGCTCATACCTGCAATCTTTAAAAGTCTTTAGTCAACATTGTCATGGAAAAAATTGTTGGGACGGATTTGTACTTCATTGGATTTTTTGTTGAAATAGATATCGGAGCCGTTGTCAGAGTCAATATTTTCATCCAGATTTATGCCTTGTCTTTGATACGCCGGAACTTTTTCCACTTCATCTATATTTTGTTTTGGAAATCCCTGAAATTTACTGTTTAATTTTTTTAAACGTTCTCTTCGTTCCTGAATTTTTTTCTCCATCAACTCGTTCAGAATTTCCAAGTCTGAGTCTGCGGCATTTGTAATTGCTTCATTTTCAGGTGTGGAATAATTTCTTTCTCCTATAAATCCTGTTTGAATATTTTCTGTGGGTGGAGTTACTTTTTGGGTAAAATCTTCTGCTTCATCCAGAGTGAAAATAGTTGTCTGATTCACGGGAGGAGCGGGAGGTTCCGGTAATCTGTTTTCCCGTTCTTTCGTATTTATATTTTCGGGGTTATTATTGTACCCGGATTCTGTTCCAGTAGGTGGAATTTCTCTTTTTACGATGTTGATCTCCTCATCGAAGTTAAGGGAAGGCATAATTATTTCCGGTTTGTTGGAAATTCCGAAGGTTGTGATTTCTTCTTCTTCTTCCAGAGTAATTACTTTTTGGGGAAGTTCTGCATTAGTAGTGCCTTCTGTCGTTCTTTTTTCCGTATATGCGGAAGAGATAATGCGGGGTTCATCGTTTCCTTGTTCTTTAGGTTGGGAAAGCCGCTCTCTTCCGGTATTTAAGGTATTGGAGGAAGGTAGATCACCGGTCAGAACGTGTACGATTTTTTCTTTTTCTTTTCCGCTGTTTCGTTCATCATCTGCCGGAAATCCCGTTGCAATAACGGTAACGCTGATATTTTCCCCTAAAGTTTCATCTTCGCCGATACCCATGATAATGTTGGTATTGTTTCCGGCTTCGGACTGGATATAATCGTTGATAATTCCTATTTCGTCTACGGTGATCTCATCTTCTCCGGAAATGATGAGTAATAATACATTCTTTGCGCCGGTAATTTTATTGTCGTTGAGAAGCGGAGAATCCAAGGCTGTCATGATTGCTTCCTGAGCCTTATTGGTGCCGGATGCTGTCGCGGAACCCATAATTGCGGTTCCACTATCTGCTAAAACAGTTTTGGCATCTCTTAGATCTATGTTGATAGAATAATTTTTGGTGATCACTTCTGCAATGCCTTTCGCCGCGGTACTTAATACTTCATTGGATTTGGAGAAGCCTGATTTGTATCCGAGATTTCCGTAAAGTTCTCTTAATTTGTCATTTTTAACAACAATTAAAGAGTCTACGGATTTCCTGATTTTCTCCAATCCTTTTTCCGCCTGTTCCAATCTTGCTTTTCCTTCGAAAGAAAAAGGAATGGTTACAATTCCTACCGTAAGAATGCCCATTTCTTTGGCTATTCCTGCAATAATAGGCGCAGCTCCGGTCCCGGTTCCTCCTCCCATTCCTGCGGTAACAAACACCATTTTGGTCTGTTCTCCCAAAGCATTTTTAATGTCGTCCACACTCTCGAGCGCAGCCTGTTCTCCGATCTCAGGATTGGCTCCGGCTCCCAAACCTTCAGTTATGGTGTTCCCCAACTGAATTTTATGGGGAATAGGATTATTTACCAATGCCTGAGCATCCGTATTGCAAATGATGAAGTCTACTCCGGATATGCCCTGATCATACATATAGCCTACCGCATTGTTGCCGCCTCCACCGACACCAATCACCTTGATGGCAGAAGGTCGGTTCTTAGGCAACTCGAAAAATAATTTATTGCTGTCGTTATTATCCATAGTTTTTGGGTTTATTCTGTATCGTTAATATATTTAATGAATTTTTCCTGAAAAGTTGTGAAAATAGATTTTTTCTTTTCTCTGTTTTTTCTTCTTCCTTCTTGCGTTTTTTCCTGATCCGTATTAAAGAGGTTAATTACCGTTTCTTCTTCAGTTTTTGCTTCTGTTTTTTCTGTTTCATTTTGCGCTTCAACAGGAAGGATTTCAGAATCTGTTTTTTCTTCTTGTTTAGTTTTGCTTTGTTTTGCCTCCAAATCATTCAGTCCGGTCATGAGTAATCCTATGGCTGTTGCATATTCGGGGCTGGCCAGCTCTTCGGGTTGTCCACTGGCTAAATGCTCGTTGCAAAATCCTATGCGCACGTCCATTCCTGTCGTATACTCGGTCAGCTGTCTCAGGTGTTTTAACTTGGAACCTCCACCTGTCATTACAATTCCGGCAATTAGTTTTTTCTTCTGTTCCTCACAGCCATAGTTTCTCAATTCCAGATATGCGAGAGATATAATCTCTTCAATTCTCGCATGGATGATCTGAGAGAGTTTTTTTACGGTGATTTCTTTGGGTTCTCTGCCGTGAAGTCCGGGAATACTGATCACTTCTATTTCTTTGTTTTCGGAAGGCCATGCAGAACCGTATTTTACTTTAAGGATCTCCGCTTGTCTTTCTATAATGGAACATCCGGTTTTTATGTCTTCGGTAATTACATTTCCACCAAAAGGAATTACTGCAGTATGCCGGATGATGTTGTCTTTAAATACGGCAATATCCGTGGTTCCACCCCCTACGTCGATTAAGGCAACTCCGGCTTCTTTTTCTTCCTGACTGAGTACCGCATCTGAGGAAGCCAAAGGTTCTAAGGTGATTCCTACCAAATTCAGTCCGGCTTCTTTTACACATCTCGCAATATTCCGAATTAAGGAAATCTGTCCTACTACGACATGGAAATTTGCTTCCAACCGGCTGCCATGAAACCCTCTCGGCTCGATGATCTCGGATTGGGAATCCACTTTGTATTCTTGCGGGAGAACATGAATTATTTCTTCTCCCGGCAACATAACCAACTTGTGGACTTGTTCTTTTAGTTTTTCCAAATCGGAGTCATTGATCACATCTTCAAAATTGGGGCGGGAGATGTAATCGCTGTGTTGCAGGCTGCGGATGTGTTGTCCTGCAATTCCCACCGTGACGTCCGTGATTTTATAATTTGCCGCTTTTTCTGCTTCCTCAACCGCTTTTTTTATAGAGTCAATGGTTTGGGTAATATTATTAACTACCCCTCGATGAACGCCTAAACTTTTAGCTCTTCCCATTCCCAGGATTTCCAATTTACCGTATTCATTCCGCTTACCTACAATGGCTACGATTTTTGTTGTACCTATGTCAAGACCTACTGCAATATTGTTATTCATGTTTATTTTTTTGTTGCAACTATTTGATTGTCATATTTTAAACTAATTTTCTTATAAGCATCGAAACCTACGTAATCCAAATATTGTTTATAAAATTCCTTTAAATTTGTTAGTTTCTGATGATTATTTTCAAGCTCTCCATACTCTATATACACACTTTCTATATTAAGAAGTAAGTTATAGGTTTTTCTTTTATCTTTTTCTATGGCTATTATATGATTTTTAAACAAGTTATCAACAGAGATTAACTGACAGAAATTAACTAATTTCTGATATTCATCGGGTTGTATGTTTCCAGTGGCTATAATACATGGAAATGAAAAGTTTGAAGACAGTGGAAACGGTGCTCCGTTTTTATCCAGATAGAATTCTTCTTTCGGAGTTTTTACCCGAACAACCGGGATCTTTTGTGAGACAGTAACGTTTACTACTCCGTCTAAGTCGATATATACGTTACTTTGGGATACGAAAGAACTGGAATATAAGTTGTATTCTGTTTTTATGATGTCTATATCTTTAATTTTATAGGCTTTTGTTCCGTTTTTTGATGAGCGGTCAATGATATTTTTTATCATATCATTAGTAATAAAACGGATGCGATCGGAATTTTCCACATGAATTCTGATTTCGTCTATGTTTTTATTGTTGTGCCTTCTAATGGCAAAGTTCATTAGAAAACCCAGAAATATGATCAGTAAAAATATTTTTAACAATCTATATTTTAGTTTCATTCAACCAATTTAGTATAGGTTCATATAATGTATCAATATTACCAGCTCCTACGGTAAGGAGCACATCAAAATCTTTTGATCTGATAACTTCTAAGGCGTTTGCCAATGAAGTTATTTCCAAGTCTTTTACGGTTATTTTTTTAGCCAGCCATTCAGAGGTGATTCCTTCAATGGGAAGTTCCCGGGCAGGATAAATATCAAGTAAAATCAATTGATCGGTTTTGCTCAAGCTTTTAGCAAAATCATCTGCAAAATCGCGGGTTCGGGAGTATAAATGGGGCTGAAAAACCGTTAGTAATTTTTTTGATGGATATAAACTTTTTACGGCATCAATGATTGCATTTAGCTCGGTAGGGTGGTGGGCGTAATCATCAATATAAACTTTTCCGTTATCAAAAATATGTTTGGTAAACCTTCGGGATACTCCTTTGAATTCGGAGAGAGCCTGACGTAGAGTTTCCGGATTTATGTTCAATTCCAGACCTATCGCTAAAGCCGCTACAGCATTTTCCACATTATGTTTTCCCGGAACATGAAGCACGAGGTCTCGTATTATTTGTTTCGGAGTTATCAGGTCAAATTCGAACCGGTCTTCCACTATACGAATATTTTCCGCATAATAATCCGCTTTTTCATAAACCGAATAGGTTTTATGTCCGGCTTTGATAGATAATCCTTTTTTCACGAGCAGGAAGCCTTCCGGGGGAATTAATCCGGCAAAATCGTTAAAAGAGTTTAGCAGTTCTTCGGTGTTTCCGTAAATATCAAGATGATCGGCATCTGTAGACGTGATGACTGCCATATCAGGAGATAAGGTAAGGAAAGACCGATCGAATTCATCAGCTTCTACGACTGAAATTTGGGTTCCGTTATAAATAAAGTTTGTATTGTAGTTGGCGGATATTCCTCCTAAAAATGCGGTAGCAGGAAGATTTGCACAGTTGCAGATATGTGTAAGCAAGGTGCTTGTGGTGGTCTTCCCATGCGTTCCTGCTATTGCCAGACATTGGGTTGTCCGGGTTATTTCTCCCAGTATCCGGGATCTTTTTAAAAGAGTAAAATTCCGGTTTATGAAATAGTTTTTAATTTTTAAATCGGAAGGAATTGCGGGAGTGAAAACAACCAAGGTGTCTTCCGGAGAAAGCTCTTTCGGAATGGATGAAATTGTATCTTCGTAGGAAATAAGAATGTTTTCTTCTTCAAGTTTTTGAGTAAGATGAGTCGGAGATTTATCATATCCGAACACTTTTGCTCCGGAAAAATTGAAGTAACGGGCTAAAGCGCTCATTCCGATCCCTCCGACCCCTATAAAATAATAATTCTTATATGTATGAATATCTTTCATTTAATATCCTTCGAGTTTTAGTTCTTTAAGTATGTGGGATACAATATCTTCGGTAGCATTAGGTTTTGCCAGTCTTAAGATGTTGCTTCCTAAAAGCTGCCGGGTATTATCTTCCCGAATTAATTTTTGGATTTCGGGAAGTAATTGATCTTCCACTTCGGAATCTTTTACCATTATGGCAGCCTGATGATTTACCAGCTGTTGGGCATTTTTTGTCTGATGATCTTCGGCTGCAAAAGGAAACGGAATCAAAACAACCGGTTTCCCCGCTAAACATAATTCGGATATGGCAATGGCCCCGGCTCTTGATATTATAATATCTGCGGCGGCATATGCTGTGCCCATATCTTTGATAAATTCTGAAATAATAACATTTGGATGTTTTATATTTTCTTCATTTAAAATGTTTTGGTAATCAAGGTTACCGGTTTGCCAGAAGACCTGAATGCCGGAATCGGCAATGGTTTTTATATTTTTTTTCCAGAAATTATTTATAGTTCTGGAACCTAATGAGCCTCCTATGGAAAGTATGACCAATTGAGAAGGATTCAGTCCCAGTTCTTTTTTAGCCTGTTCCTGAGGAATTGTTCTTTCAAATAAAGATTTTCTTACAGGATTTCCGGTGATATGTATTTTTTCTTTTGGAAAGAATTTTTCCATTCCTTCATAAGCTACATAAATTTCACTTGTTTTTTGGGACAGTTTTTTATTGGTAATTCCGGGAAAGGAATTCTGTTCCTGAATGAAGGTCGGGATGCCGATACGGGATGCCGCGTATAAAGCCGGTCCGGAGGCAAAACCTCCCGTACCGATTGCCGCATCGGGATTAAATGATTTGATAAGCTTTCGGGATTTTAGTAAACTGGAAATAATTTTGAAAGGAAATGTTATATTGGAAAGCAGGGAAGATCTTGAAATTCCGGAGATCCAAAGTCCTTCAATTTTATATCCTGCCTGAGGTACTTTTTTCATCTCCATCTTGTCCTTAGCTCCTACGAATAAAAATTCAGCATTGGGAAGACGACGTTTTAGTTCATCGGCAATAGCAATTGCAGGAAAAATATGTCCTCCGGTTCCTCCTCCGCTTAGTAAGAATTTAGGCGATTTCATAATTTGTTTCTTCTTTGTTTTCGTTAGTATTTATAATAGATTCTTTTGGCTGAATTTCTCTGCTGACACTAATAATAATTCCCAGCACCATATAGGCTACCCACATGGAAGTACCTCCATAGCTGAGTATGGGCAAGGGTTGTCCGGTTACCGGAATCAGGTTTACGGCTACCGCCATATTGGAAAAAGCCTGAAATATTACGGGCAAACCTACTCCTACAACTAATAGGGTTCCGAAGACATTTTCTACTTTGGTTGCTATTACAATGATTCTCCAAAGGATTAACAGGTAGAGGAAAAAACAGATAAAGACACCTCCGTATCCGTATTCTTCGACTATGATGGCAAAAATGAAGTCTGAAGAGGATTGGGGTAATGATTGTTTAAATGCGCTTTTTCCCGGGCCTCTGGGAATAATACCTCCTTGTACAATCGCGGCTTTTGCCTGTTGTACCTGATAACTTTCCTGTTTATCGTCTCCTACAAAGTTTTCAATTCTGCTTTTCCATGTATGAATCCGGTTGCTGGGGAACATGTCCGGATATTTTAATACAAGGGTGATGAAAACAAAAATTATTACAACTCCCACTCCTACGATAGACACCATTATTTTAAAAGGATACCCTCCGATAAATAATAACGCTAATATCATCAGGAAGGTCATAATTCCGGTGGAACCGTTTGCCGGAAAAATAAGTCCCGTCACCAGAAAAACAGGCAGTAATACAGGAACAAAGCTGTTATTGAATGTCATTTCCTTGTCTTTATTCCGGTCTAAATATCTTGCAATGTATACGTTTAGCACCAGTGCGGCAAAAACGGATGTCTGAAAAGCAAAAGGAACTCCGGGGAGTTTCAGCCAGCGGGAAGCATTGGTTCCGTCAATGTTATTTCCCTGCATCAGGGTGAGGATTAATAAAAATATAACTACGGGCAGTAATAGCTTGGAAAATCCTCCGAAATATTTGTAGTCTATTTTTTGGAAGACAAAAACAATTCCTATGCCTACCAGGATAAATCCTGCATGTTTTGCGAAATGCCCCAATACGGAGCCTTGTCCCACTACATATTGCAGGTTTGAACTGGCAGAATATACAGGCAGGAAAGATGCTAGCGATATTAGAAATATCGCAGCCCATAGTATGGCATCGCCTTTAAAATAATATTTTAACTTCCTCATCTTTCCTTTTTTAAAGTGATTAGAGTTTTCTTACTTCTTCCTTAAATTGTTTTCCCCGGTCTTCATAATTTTCAAATAGATCAAAGCTGGCACAGGCAGGAGAAAGCAAAACCGTATCTCCTTTTGAACCGAATGTGTATGCTGCATTTACGGCATCTTTCATGGATCGGGTTTCTACTATATCGGACACAACGTCTTTAAACGAATTCAGGATTTTTTCATTATCCAATCCCAAACAAATAATGGTTTTTACTTTTTGTTTTACAAAGGGAACCAGTTCTGCATAGTCATTTCCTTTGTCAGTTCCTCCCACAATCCATATTACGGGCGTTTTCATGCTTTCCAAAGCGTAATAGACGGAATTTACATTGGTTGCCTTGCTGTCGTTAATGAAATTGATTCCGTTTATTTTCAGAACAAATTCCAGTCGGTGCTCAACGGCTTCGAAGTCCATCAGGCTTTGTTTGATGAATTCATTTTTTATTTTTGATAGTTTTCCTACGATTCCCGCAGCCATGGAATTTGCTACATTGTGACTTCCGGATAGTGCTAATTCGCCAATTTTCATTTCTAAAGTATCTCTGTTAATTTTTACGTATATGTTTTCATTATCGCTATATGCGCCGTCTTCGATTTTTTCTTTTAGGGAAAAAGGTAAGAGCCGGGCTTTTGTAGTGTGGTCTTTAAACCATTTTCCGGTCATTTCATCATCCGGATTGTAAATAAAATAATCGTTTTCATCTTGATTTTGTGTGATTTTAAATTTAGCGTCTACATAATTCTGATATGTGTAATCGTATTGGTCCAGATGATCCGGACTCAGATTTAAAACCAAGGCAATGTGTGGTTTAAAACTTTGTATGTCGTCTAATTGAAAACTGCTTATTTCCAATATGTAATAATCAAAATTTTCTTCTGCTACCTGCCATGCGAAACTTCTTCCTATATTTCCTGCCAATCCTGCTTTGTACCCTGCTTTCCGGAATATATGATACACCAGAGAGGTCGTTGTTGTCTTTCCGTTTGAGCCGGTGATGGCAATTAAAGTAGCGTCTGTGTATTGGGCGGCAAATTCGATCTCTGAAGAGATACGGATATTCCGTTCTTTTAGTTTTTGAATGACAGGTGCCTTTTTGGGAACTCCCGGGCTCTTTATAACCCAATCGGCATTTATTATTTTTTCTTCTGTATGTTGTTTTTCTTCAAAGGGAATAGCATTTTCTATAAGGACTTTTTTATAGTTTTCTTTCAGTTCTCCCTTATCGGAAAGAAAAACTTCAAAGCCTTCCTTTTTGCCCAGCAGAGCGGCTCCGACTCCGCTTTCTCCTCCTCCCAAAACTACCAGTCTTTTCATATTTTCGTTATCTTATTTTTAATGTGATAATACAGAATATAGCCAATATGATTCCGATGATCCAAAACCGCGTTACAATTTTACTTTCATGATATCCCAATTTTTGGAAATGATGATGAAGAGGCGCCATTAAAAATATCCTTCTCCCTTCTCCGCATTTTGTTTTGGTATATTTAAAGTACGCGACCTGCATCATTACGGAGAGATTTTCAACCAGAAAGATTCCACATAAAACAGGTATCAAAAGTTCCTTTCTCAACACTATGGCAAGTACGGCAATAATTCCTCCTATGGTAAGACTTCCGGTATCTCCCATAAACACTTGGGCAGGGTAGGCATTGTACCAGAGGAATCCGATAAGCGCTCCGGTGAATGCCGCGGAAAAAATTACCGTTTCTTCGGAATTGGGGATGTACATTATATTCAGATAATTTGCCATCATAATATTACCCGAGACGTAGGCAAAGAGCGCCAGTGTCACGACAACAATTGCCGAACTTCCCGCGGCAAGTCCGTCTATGCCATCGGTGAGGTTTGCGCCATTAGATACCGCCGTTACAATGGTTATGACTACAGGTATCAAAATGATCCACATCAGATCTTTCGAATCTTTTTCGTCAACTCCAAACCAGTTTAAAACTTTTCCGTAATCGAATTCGTTGTTCTTAAGGAATGGAATGGTGGTTTTAAATGATTTTTCGTTGGAATAAACGTCTTTTACGAGCTCAATGTTTTTTACCCTTTCGATTTTTTCTTTAATTACAATATCGTTGCTTGTATAGAGCATTACTCCTACAAAAATTCCCAGTCCTATTTGTCCCAGAATCTTAAATCTTCCTTTTAACCCGTCTTTATTTTTTTTATGTATTTTCAGAAAGTCATCCAGAAATCCTATAATTCCCATCCAGACCGTAGAAACAACAAGTATGATAATGTAAATATTGTCCGGTTTGCAGAAAAGCAGAACGGGAATTAAAGTAGCCAATATGATGATTATTCCGCCCATGGTGGGAGTTCCTTCCTTTTCTTTTTGTCCGGATAATCCCAATTCCCTTACGGTTTCTCCCAATTGTTTTCTTCGGAGAATATGTATGATCTTTTTTCCGATGATAAGAGAAATGAATAAGGAAGTAAATACTGCCGCCAGGGAACGAAAAGTAATATACTTGTACAATCCGCTTCCCGGGATGTGATAATGTTCGTTCAAATATTCAAATAAATAATAAAGCATTTTAACTTAATCTGTGTTTTTTAATAATTCTTGAGTTATGTTCATGTCATCAAAAGGAAATCGTTCTCCGTTAATTTCCTGATAGTTTTCGTGTCCTTTTCCGGCAATAAGAATAATATCCCGGGGTTTGGCGATTTTAACAGCGGTTTTAATGGCTTGTTTTCTATCAGCTATTATCAGATATTTATTGGTATTTTGAGGTTCTATTCCTGATTCTATTTCTTTAATGATTTCATCGGGTTTTTCTTCCCGGGGGTTATCCGAAGTAATGATTGCCAGATCGGAAAGCTGGGTGGCAATGTTTCCCATTTTGGGGCGTTTTTCTTTATCCCGATGTCCGCCACATCCGAAAACGGTGATTAGTTGTTCATTTCGGGTTCGTGTCTGATTTACAGCCTCCAGTATATTTTGTAGAGCATCCGGGGTATGTGCATAGTCAACGATAATATATTTTTGATCCTCGGAAATAAAAGTTTCAAAACGACCTTTCACTCTTTGTAGCTTACTTAAAGACGTTAAAACGTCTATCGGGTCAAATCCCAGTTCCACCGCAATACTGTATGCCAGAAGTTCATTATAGGCATTAAATTTCCCGGCTAATGTTGTCCAGAATTCATGCCCGTTAAATTGTAATAACATTCCGTCTAACCGGTTTTCTATTATTTTCCCTTTAAAGTCGGAATTTGATTTCAATGAATAGGTGATTTTTTTAGCCTGTGTGTTTTGCAGCATTACCAAGCCGTTTTTATCATCCATGTTGGTAAACGCAAAGGCGGTTTTGGGTAGATCATCAAAAAACTTCTTTTTTGCAGCCAGATAGTTTGCAAAAGACTTATGATAATCCAGATGGTCATGGGTGATATTGGTGAATGCCCCGACCTTAAATGTTAGTCCGGCCAGCCTGTTTTGGTGTATTCCATGAGAGCTGACTTCCATAAAAGCATATTCGCAATTGTTTTCTACAGCTTGTGCCAATAGTTTGTTTATGGTAATGGAATCCGGAGTAGTGTGGCGGGTGCCCAGAACTTCACCTGCAATTTTGTTTTCAATGGTGGAAAGCAGAACACAATGGAATCCCAGTTGATCAAACAGGTTAAACAACAGGGTGGTGGTGGTGGTTTTCCCATTGGTACCTGTGATTCCTATCAGATTTAATTTCTCCGAAGGATTATCGTAAAAGTTGGAGGCAATAATTCCCATTGCCGTACTTGTATTTTCCACCTGTATATAGGTGATGTTTTCTTTCTGTTCTACAGGTAAATCTTCACAAATGATAACGGATGCGCCTTTATCTATTGCCCCTGAGATATATTTATGCCCGTCCAGATCGTGTCCTTTTACGGCAAAGAAAACATAACCGGGTTTTATGGTACGGGAATCAAATGAGAGATCCGTTACCCGACTGGAAACATCTCCGATCACCTTTTTGATAGATACTTTATATAATATGTCAGAAAGTATTTTCATATATTTAATTTTAAATAAATGGTCATACCCTTTTTTATCGGGAATCCGATGATGGATTGTTCCACTACTTTCCCCCGTCCCGAATACACCACTTTCAGTCCCAGATTTTCCAACGCGGGAATGGCATCTTTTCCGTAATATCCGACTACGTTGGGAACCGTTTGTGTGGATTGATTTATATTTGGTTTTTGACTTTTAGTAATTAGCTGCCGGATGTTTTTTGATATTCGGGTGTTGTCTTCTTTAGGCAGGTTCAGAGGTTTTTTCAGATATATCTTTCCTGCAATCTCTTTAAAAACAGGAGCGGCTGCCTGAGAACCATAGAAGCCGTTTTTAGGTTTGTTTATCACAACAATACAGGAATATTCAGGATTTTCCGCAGGGAAAAAACCGCAAAATGAAGCCTGATATAATTTTCCTTTTCCCTTATTCCAGTATTCCACCTGAGCAGTTCCTGTTTTTCCTGCCATGGAAAGATTGGGGGTATAGATACTTCTGGAAGTTCCGGTTTCCACGGCATAGGTCAACATTTTTTTCAGGTCATTGATGGCTTTGTCGGAAGCCATTTGTTCTTCCAATACTATAGGGGTAAATTTTTCTATGACGGTTCCTTTTTGTTCTATTTTGTCCAGTAATTGAGGTTTCATTAATTTTCCGCCGTTTGCGATACCGTTATAGAAAGTCAGGATCTGCAACGGGGTTAATTTTACTCCGTATCCGAAAGACATCCAGACAAGGGTGACAGGGCTCCAGGTTTTGTCATGTTTTGGAATGTACGGAGAGCTTTCTCCGGGAATATCTATTCCGGTTTTTTTATTTATTCCCCAAGAGTTTATTTTATTTAAAAAATCCTCAGGATTTTTTAAATAGTATTTATCTATCATTTTGGCTATTCCCACATTACTGGATTGTGAGAGAACCTGTGAGAGGGTGATAACTCCGTGTCCGTGAGTGTCGCGCACGGTATATTTGTGGTACTTCCAATATCCCTGACCTATATTTACGGTTGTTTCGGGTTCTACATACCCATCGTCCAGCAGCGCCAGCATGGATATGGATTTGAAGGTGGATCCGGGTTCGGCGGCTTCCCATACGGCAAAATTCCGTAAGTCATCATAAAATCCTTCCGGAGTTCTTTGAAGATTGGTCAGGGCTATTATTTTTCCGGTTTTTACGTCCATCACTATAGCACAACCGTGGTCTGCTTCTGATTTTTCCAACTGCTCCTGAAGTGCGGAGTAGGCAATGTCCTGAATTCTCATATCTATAGTAGTATAGACATCATTTCCATCCTGAGGCTCTACTTCTACGTTAATAGGCTTCCATTGTTTTTGGTTGATCCGTTGTTGTATTTCTTTTCCGTTTTTTCCTTTCAGGTAGGAAGAAAAGGCGCCTTCCAATCCGGCTCTGCCTCTTTCATCATCAAACCCGAGAGTACGGTTTCCAAATCCGGAAATTGTTTTTATTCTTTCGGTTCTTCTTTCAACAATAAATCCACCTCGGTTTTGTCCTTTATTAAGGATGGGAAATGTTTTTAATCTGGCGAATTGGGCATAGTCCAGACCTTTCCTCAATTTTAGGTATTGATTTTGTTTTTTTCTTCCTTCATTTAGCTTGGTGTAAAAGTAATGACTTGGCTTCCCGAACATCTTTTGCAATGAATCGCATAATGCGTTAATATTTTCCCGATACAGATCTTTTCGGATGGTTTTCATATCCATATATACATCATATCGGATGATAGTTGTAGCCAACAGTATTCCGTCAGAAGCGTAAAGGTTTCCCCGGGCAGCCTTTACTTCCACGTTTCTGAAATTGGTGATTTTAGCCAGATTCTTATATTTTTCCGTATCATGGGTCTGGATGTATATAAGACGGGCAAAGACAGATACTGCAAATAACAATATAAGTGCGGAAATAAAATAAGTACGGGCTAATATGTTCTTTCGTTCCTTATTCATCGCTAACCTTGGGTACTAATATTTTATACGGTTGTTTGTCCAATGCATAAAGCGAATCGGCAATAACCATGTCTTCCAATTCCGATTCTACTTTTAGTTTCATTAATTTATTGTGTATTAAGACATATCTGGCTTTATACTCTTCTGCTTTTTCTTTCAGTTCTGAAATTTCCACTACTTTTTCATCTACAATATGAGAGGAGGAAATGGATATTAAAGAAAGAATTATCGCAAACAAGATAAATTTCCATACGGAAAAGGCATCTCCTTCTACTAAAAACTTACCTTTCAATATATCTGAGATGGTACGGGTTTTTGTTTTATTTCGGGTTCTTTTTGCCATTATCTTTTTATTGCTATTCTCATTTTAGCACTTCGTGCTCTTGGGTTTTCGTTTATTTCTTCTTTGTCGGGAATGATTGCCTTGGATGAAACCAGATCAAAAGGCTTATTCCAGTTGCCGAAGATGTCTCTTTCCGGTTCTCCTTCAAAAAGCCCGGTTTTTATAAATTTTTTAACCAACCGGTCTTCTAATGAATGATAGGAGATAAAAACCAAAGTTCCGCCCGGTTTTAAGACCTCGTAGCTTTGGGTTAATAGTTCTTTTAATGCATTTAGTTCGTCATTTACTTCTATTCTAAGCGCCTGAAACAGTTGGGCGTAGAATTTGTTCTGTTTATGAACAGGAATGGTATTTTTAAATATTTCCTTTAATTGTTCGGTAGTTTTTATGGTTTTTATTTTTCTTTCTTCTACGATCTTTCGGGCAATTTTTCCGGATTGGGAAAGTTCGCCATACAGGTAGAAAATATCGGACAACTGATCTTCGGAATAAGAGTTGACAATTTCTTCAGCGGTGAAAGACTGCTGGATATTCATTCTCATATCCAACGGACCGTTAAATCTTGTAGAAAACCCTTTTTCCGGTATGTCAAACTGATGGGAAGAAACTCCCAAGTCGGCAAGTATGCCGTCGGTCTGTTCTATTTTATAGAATCGCAGAAAATTTTTCAAAAAACGAAAATTTTGTTGAATCAGGGTAAATCTGCTATCGGGGATGCTGTTGTTTTTTGCATCTGAATCCTGATCAAAGGCAAATAATCTTCCGTTAGGAGATAATTTTTCCAGAATTAACCGGGAATGACCTCCTCCTCCAAAAGTGCAGTCTACATAAACCCCTTCCGGGTTTTGTATCAATGCGTTTACGCTTTGATGTAATAAGACAGGGTTATGATAATTCATCTTCAGATATACTACCCATTACTTCCTCCGCCAAATCGGCAAAGTCTTTATCATTTATATTTACCGCATTCTCGTATAGGGATTTATCCCATATTTCGATAACATTGATCGCTGCTGCAACCACAATATTTTTTTCCAGTCTGGCAAATTGAATCAGATCTTTGCTTACCTGCAATCTTCCGCTGTTATCAATCTCCACGTTTTTTAAACCGGCTGTGAATTGTCTTATAAAGTCGTTGTTTTTCTTTACAAAACGATTCAATTTGTTTATTTTTTTCATGGTTTGGTTCCATTCACACATGGGATGGAGCTCTAAACAGGGCTGGAAAACAGATCTTTTAAGAACAAAACCTTCCTGCAAAAGACCTTCTATCTGCTTCTTCACACCAGAAGGAAGCAGCATTCTGCCTTTTGAATCAAGGGTACATTCGTATGTTCCTATCAGACTTATCATATTAATCTCCAAAAATAAAAAATATTTTCCACTTTCTCCCACTTTTTTCCACTTTTTGTTGATAACTTTTTGAGTAAAAGAAACTTTTTTTTAATCTGGATAAAGCAATAATATTTCAAAATGAAAGTATTGTTAAATAATGTTTTTATTTAGTAAAAATGGCTTACTTTTGTATTCGCACAAGCAAAATAGGATTAACTCATGATTTTTAATCTTCGGAAAGAAAAGAAATTCACATACACAGAAGTAGGAGAAGGGAAGCCGATAGTTTTATTGCATGGTTTGATGGGGGGATTGAGTAACTTTGGACACCAAATGGATTTTTTTTCTAAGAACGGGTATAAGGTTTATTTTCTGGAATTACCTTTGTATTCCTTGCCTCCTTTAAGAACTAATATATTGGGGCTGACAAATTATGTAATAAGTTTTTTAAAAAAGGTAGTAAAAGAACCGTCTATAATTCTAGGTAATTCTTTGGGAGGGCATCTGGGACTGATGGTTACCTTAAAAAAGCCGAAATACGTAAGTGCCTTGGTTTTAACGGGTAGTTCGGGACTTTATGAAAGAAGTTTTGGAGATTCATACCCCAAAAGAGGGAGCTATGAATACATCAAAAAAAAGGCGGAAGAGGTTTTTTATGATCCTAAGGTAGCGACCAAGGAATTGGTGGATGAAGTTTACGCTACGGTAACGGACAGGTTTAAAGCTATAAAAACCATTCACATAGCCAGAAGCGCAATTAAACACAACTTATCTCAGGAATTGAAAAATATTTATCAGCCCACTTGTATCATTTGGGGAAAGCAGGATGGGGTTACTCCTCCGGATGTAGCGGAAGAGTTTCATGAATTTATTCCTAATTCTCAATTATTCTGGATAGATAAATGCGGGCATTCTCCCATGATGGAACTACCGGAAGAGTTTAATCAGATTTTATATAATTGGCTGAAAGAAGTAAAGTTATAGAGAATTCCAATTATGAATATACTTTCGGCAGAGTTTATAAAGAGCAGTAAGTTCCTGAAGGATTGCCCCGAAGGTAATAAACCGGAATATGCATTTATAGGGAGGTCTAATGTGGGAAAGTCTTCCCTGATCAATATGATTACCAATAAAAAGGGATTGGCAAAAACATCTTCCACTCCGGGAAAAACCCAGCTGATCAATCATTTTTTAATTAATGACAGCTGGTATCTAACCGATCTACCGGGGTACGGATACGCAAAGACTTCCAAAACAAACCGGGCATCTTTTTCCAAGATGATAGAAAAATATATACTGGAAAGAAAAAATCTGGTTACCCTTTTTGTCCTGATCGACGCACGTCATTTACCCATGCAGATAGATTTGAATTTTATTAATTGGCTGGGAGAAAACGGAATACCTTTTACGTTGGTTTTTACCAAAATTGACAAGATCGCACAGGCGGAATTTTCTTTTAACTTTAAAAAATATTCACAGGAACTGCGGAAAACCTGGGATGAACTTCCCGAAATGTTTAAAACCTCTTCCGAAAAAAAGATCGGAAAGGAAGAAATACTGTCTTTCATAGAAGACACTAATAAATATCTGGCACGGACTAAAATTCATTTTGGCGAATAGTTACAAGAGTTTTAGAAATATAATCCGGACTAATAGCTGAAGAATAGAAACATTTTACTTTTGTATTTATGGAAAAAGATTTTATATTCGGAATACATCCTGTAATGGAAGCATTGGAGGCAGGGAAAACCTTTGATAAGGTTTTTGTTCAAAACGGGTTGTTAGGAGATAATATCAGAATTTTAAAACTGAAATTGGGGAAGGCAGGAATTCCCATTAAATATGTTCCGGTAGAAAAGTTAAACCGTCTGACCCGGAAAAACCATCAGGGAGTCTGCGCTTTTCTTTCTCCGATACAGTTTTTTACTATTGAGGATGTAATTCCTCAGCTCTTTGAGGAAGGAAAAATGCCTTTTATACTTATCCTGGACCATTTGACGGATGTGAGAAATTTTGGAGCTGTCTGTAGAACAGCGGAAATAACCGGAGTGGATGCAATAGTTATTCCGGAAGAAGGAGCCGCTCCTATAAATTCCGATTCTATAAAAACATCAGCCGGAGCTATCTTCAATTTAAAAATCTGTAAAGAAAAAAGTTTGATAAAGGTGTTGGACTTTTTAAAATTAAGTGGAATAAAGGTGGTTTGTGCTACAGAAAAAACGGATAAACTTATTTATGAGGAGGAATTGCCTCTTCCGTTAGCCGTAATCGTAGGGAATGAAGAAAAAGGAATTTCCAGAGATCTTCTCAAAAATGCGGATGTAAAATTAAAACTTCCGATTCTCGGAAAGACGGATTCTTTAAATGTATCGGTTGCCTGTGGAGCTTTTTTGTATGAAGTCGTAAGACAAAATTTAAAATCAATTCAATAAAAATTCATAACTTTATTGTCTTAAATAGCATCAATAATGAGAAGTTTACTGATTATAGGGGTTTTATCCCTGATTTTAGGAGGAGCCATGGCTTATATACAATACAACAACTCCGAAGAGCCTTTTTTAACTTTTGCCTTTATTATCGGAATACTTTTAGGGGCAGGTTCGGGGCTGATTGTCGGGGCTATCGGCGGATATGGAAGCAAGACGAAAAGCGCGAAGAAAAAAGCCCGTACAGAACAGGAAATGAGAAGTAAAATCGAGGATGTGTCTTCTACAAATTCTTCTGAAAATTAGCTTTTGACTGTTTGTAATAATAGATTGCCAGAATAAGAAGCAACAACAATATAGGCTGAATTAGTATCCTTCGGATGTAAAAAGTAGGCATATGCCCTAAACCGAAGTTGGTAAACAGGGATAAAAAATACAACGAGGCGAAAAAGATAAATCCTGCTATTAAAATATAAATAGAAATCACAGTGATCTTTTTGTCATTGAACCAGAGTTGTATAATAAGCAGCGTTAGTATGGAATTTAATACGAATCTAAAAAAAAGAGAAAGGAATAGTTTCACTGTATTAAATTCCGGAACATCCTGATGATTGAAATAATTTTGTTGAAAAAATAACAACAAAGGATCATAAAATAAAAAAGTTTCAAATCTTCTTACTAAAATAAGCAGGAACAAACCTATTGAAATTCCGATAATTTGAACTGTCCGTCTCATGATTTCCGCTTTTTTTCCAAGAGAAAATATTTCACCCATGCTATCCATAAAACTATTATTAAACCATAGATAATGGCAGGAAAAATGTAATCATGAAAATCTTTCCCATATTCCGGATAGCGGTAAAACACATAATTGATGAAAACTATTCTTATAATATTGGAAAAATGAATCAGTAAGAGAGTAAAAAATAAAAAAAGCGTGGTTTTTTTCCATGTAGAGGCAAAAGCAGCAATAAAAGAAACATAGAGAATCATCACAGATAAGGAATTGCAGCCCTCATTTATAATGCTGACCAGTTTTTTACTGATAAAAAGACGAATGAAGCTTTCCTGATCATAATGGTAAATCTCACTGGAAAACCCCAACAGGTTTAATAAAGAAGAAGATTGTCTTGCTACCGTCTCCGTGTAGGGATCACAGGTGTGAAGCCGGTTTTGATAATAATTCAGATACAGGTAATATACGCCTATTAGAACTAAATAGACACAAAAAAAACGGATAAGACTGATAAATATGGGTTTATATTCTTTCATTAAAACAGTGAATAATGCAAATTTAAGGATAAATAGTGAGATGAAAAACAAAAAAACGAAAAGACTAAATGACGCTGACATTTATGACAACTCCTCATTATCCCGCAGTTTGTCCCGCCCCAGAGCGGATTTATACAAAAAGCGTAGAAGATATGCAAAAAGTAAAATTGTTTTTCAGGGGAAAGTATTATTTCATAAATCGGGAACGTCCTCTTAAACTGGGATTAATCATATTACTCCTAGAGATATTTACTCGTTTCATTTGTTCTTTTATCATTCTGATCTGATCTCCCAGCATATTGGAAGTATCCAGCTTTTTAGCTTCGGCCAACAATCTTTCAGCCTCGTTTTTATTACCCCTCATCAAGGCTCCTGCGGCTAAATTCAAAGTGGCTAAAGCCCTGTCGTGCTTGAAGCTCAATCCATATCCTAAAGCCGCTTTCATATAAGATTCCGCCTTTGCGGCATTTCCCTGTGCTTCGGTGATTCCCATGAGATAGTTATAATATCCGTATTGCTTTCTGATCAGCTGGCTTTCCACATTCGTGATCTTATCCAGCCATGACCGTGCTCCTGCCAAATCCTGCTTACGCAATTTCCAGAAAGCAAGCAAGATATATTCGTTTCTGAAAAATAAAAGAATAGGAATAGCAGATAACAGTACTGTTAAAATACCGAACTCTATATGGCGGTTAAACATCAGATATATCCCCAAACCGATTATAACTGCTGCAATAACAAATTTTATATATTTATTCATTAGGAATCAAAAATTTTGACAAATATAAGAATATCAGTTGAAATAAGGACGGTCGAAAAATTAAAAATATAAGGAAAAACCGATAGGCTCAAGACAGTAATCTCTCCTTTTATCGTTAAATAAAAACCTGTTTTTCAGAAGATTGATAGTTTCTTTCTGAAAAGATATTCCATTACTTGGAATACCCAAAGTGTTTTAAATCCCGCTCGTTGGATCGCCAGTCCTTTTTTACTTTAACAAAAAGAGAAAGATATATTTTCTTGTTGAAAAATTTTTCCAGATCCAATCGGGCTTCGGTGCCCACTTTCTGTATTTTCTTACCTTTATGACCAATCAGTATCCCCTTCTGTGTGTCTCTTTCCACATAAATAACAGAATCTATCCGGATAATACCTTCTTCCTCTTTAAAACTTTCCGTAACCACTTCTACGGAATACGGAATTTCCTTTTGGTAATAAAGCAATATTTTTTCACGAATGGTTTCATTCACAAAAAACCGTTCAGACAAAGTGGTAAATTGTTCTTTATCATAGAAAGGAGGCGCTTCCGGCAATAATTCCACTATCTTTGGGAGGATCAATTCCGTATTTATGTTATGCAGGGCAGAAACGGGAAGGATTTCCGCTTCCGGTAATTGCTCGTGCCAGAACTCTACGCTTTCCGTAATATGGCGGATTTCTTTTGACAGGTCGGTCTTATTTATTAAAACAATTACGGGAACCCGGACGGAGTTTAGTTTTTTTATCAGATATTCGGAAGGATTTTTTTCATCTCCGAGCTCCGCTAAAAATAAAATAATATCTGCATCTTCAAAAGATTCCTTTACAAAGTCATTCATCTTTTCCTGTAATTCATACGCCGGTTTATGAATGATTCCGGGGGTGTCTGAAAATATAATCTGAGTATTTTCATCATTCCAGATTCCAAAAATTCTGTGTCGGGTGGTTTGTACTTTTGAAGTAACAATGGATAATTTTTCTCCCATCAGCTGGTTCATCAAAGTAGATTTTCCTACATTGGGTTTTCCTACAATACTTACAAATCCGGATTTATGTGTCATAATTTTTTAGTTAGAATGGGGTTTTTGAACGATATTTTTTATTGAGAGCCTGTAAAATAGCCCAAGTTTCGGCATCTGCAATTCCGTCAGCCTTTTCCGGTCTGAAATGCCATTGGAATGCCCGTATGATCAGCCAGGTTTCCTTGTCCCAAATATCTGTTAAAGATATTTTATATCCATATTTTTGTAAAGCCTTTTGAAATTCCAAAGCAGAATTATACGGGTATATATCCGGAATATATTCGTCAAGAAAACACTGCTTGTCAACTACATCATACCATGCTCCGATGTTATATTTCGTGTATAATTCTTCCCAGGGAAACATCGGTCCCGGATCTTGTTTTCGGAACGGGGCAATATCACTATGACCGACGACATTTACAGGCTCAATTTCATACCGGTCGATTATGTTTTTGGATAAAACCGCTGCTTTTTCTATCTGATAATCGAAAAAAGGTTCAAAAACCATGGAATCTCCGACATAAGTATATCCTTTATTCACAATTTCAATACCGACAGAAGTATCGTTTAGATTTTCTGTTCCGTTCCAGGAGCTTATTCCTGCATGCCAGGCTCTTTTATCTTCACTTACTAAAATATCTATAGTATCATTAGGCTGGTCTGTTATCAGGTAATGAGAACTTACCACCCCGTTTTTAGCTAAGATCTTTACGGATCTAGGATAGTCAGCTACCGTATAATGAAAAACTAGAAATTTAATCCTGTTATTATATGCAGCCGATGGGAAATTTTTCTTTGAAATCACATATTTAGGGAGGCTGGCTTCCGTAATAACCTGATATTTAGGGTTTATATCGCTCACATAAATAGTGTCCCGTACAATTTTAGTATTCACTATAATCTTACTCTGAGTTTTACAACTTATCACCGTTAATGCCGCAAATAAAAAAAACAGTCTAATTAAATGTTTCATAAGAATTATTTAATAGCAAAAGTATAAAACCTAAATAAGATTAGTTTAAAAATTTTTTAAAATACTTGCATAAGTAAAATCTTACTACTACTTTTGCACTCCAATTTGGTCGAGTTGGCCGGATTTGGAGAGTTGCCGGAGTGGTTAACGGAACAGTTTGCTAAACTGTCGGCTTTCGAGTCGCGTGGGTTCGAATCCCACACTCTCCGCTGTAAACACGGTAAACACAGAAAAAAAATAGATTCGGGGTGTAGCGCAGGTGGTAGCGCATCTGGTTTGGGACCAGAGGGTCGCAGGTTCGAGTCCTGTCACCCCGACAAATTTTTCAGAAGGTCGCGTAGCTCAGCTGGATAGAGCATCTGCCTTCTAAGCAGACGGTCAAAGGTTCGAATCCTTTCGCGATCACCAAAGAAACATAATGCATTAAAAATAAACGGTTTATTTTTAATGCATTTTTTTAGCCCCTAACTTTTGCATTTGATTCCCGATTTACTTATATTTTTATAAAGATCTTCTTCTTATACAGAATATATCCGATTAACCAGCATATGGTTATAAAGCCAAGAGCAAACACAAAAGAACCGAAATAATCACCTAACACAGGTTGCAGAATGATTGAATAAACATACTTTTGAATATTCACGGATTCGCCTGAATAAGTAAAATATATACTTCGTATCAGTATAGAAATAACTCCGGCAGCTACATAGATAAAAAGAGGATTAACTCCGAAAGATTCAAAGAAAAGAGACCATTTCTTATATCCCTTACAATCAACAATCCAGATTAATAAGGCAAGAAAACTGGCTCCCAATCCGCAGGTTGTCAGAACAAAAGTAGGAGACCATATTTTTTTGTTGATAGGGCAGCCATAACTAAGGAGAAAACCTGAAAAGGTCAAAATAGTCCCAAAAATAAACAAACGAAGAATGCGCTTGAAATTGTCGTTAGTTTCCAAAGTCATTTTCCCACAATAAAAGCCGATCAACACATGACAAACAGAAGGAATGGTGCTCAACAATCCTTCCGGATCCAAAGCAATTCCCCCATCTTTATACATATGATTAACCCCTAAAATTGCCCGGTCAATAATGGAAATAATATTATTTCCGCTTTTTTCAAACCCATTTCCAAAATAAAGAATAAAGAAATAGAGGAATAAAATTCCCCCGGCTCCATACGGAATATATTTATGCCTGATAAAAATGGCTATTAAAGCCGTAGCGCCGTAAGTTAAAGCCAACCGTTGCATGACCCCTAAAATCCGAATATTTTCAAAATTCCAGGCTGCAGTTCCCAATCGTTGCCAAAAAGGCAATTCCCCGGAATCGTGATAAATCCTGAAAAACAAAGAAAGCCAGGCAATACCCACCCCGATGAGAAAAATAACACTTACCCGCTTTAGTATCTTTTGTAAAGTTGCAAAATTGTGTCGAAACTGGTATTTCTTAAGGGAAATATACGTGGAAATTCCCATAATAAACATGAAAAAAGGAAATACCAGATCTGTAGGGGTTAATCCGTTCCAGTTAGCATGTGCCAAAGGAGCATAGATATAACTCCACGAACCGGGATTATTTACCAAGATCATTCCGGCAATGGTTATCCCCCGTAAAACATCTAAAGACAACAAACGATTATTCGTTCCCATAATCCCCAATTAAAACAGACATAAATATAAACTAAATTTTAATACAACAGCGCTACGGCTGAAAAGAATTATGTGACAGCTAAAAAAAACGCCGGAATAAGCAACGAGATTATCGAAATCTCTCTTTTTAGAGCCTGTTTAAATTTTATTGCGATTATTTTTATTGCTATTTTTGAGATGGATTTTTTGCTTTTTATTTGAAGATTTAGCGGGCTAAAATCAAGAAGAAAAAGAGAAAAAGCCGCTCAAAAGAGCTTAAAAAGAATGCAAAATATAATTAGAACCTAAAAATAAATATTTGAATAAAATTTAAACAGGCTCTTAGTAGGTAAAAATTTGTAATTATTCTTTGCTAAAACTAAAATAAATTATTACATTTGACCCCAAACAACATGATATAGATATGGTAACACTACTTTACATAGGAGCTTGGCCTTTTGCCAAATTTGTAGGCTTTTTACTTTTCTTAACAATAGAACTGATAGGATTTTGGTGTCTGGCCTTTCTTATTGGTATTCTGCCTTATTGGTTAACATTCGGAGTTGCTGAAAATAAAGGAAAAATAAATGCCGGAGTGAAGCCTGAAGAAATAAGAAGAAAAACTCTTCCGCAACAGGAAGGTGTAGAAGTAGTTTATACAAAATAAATAAACTGATTAAGAAATAAAAGCTGCAAGATTTTGCAGCTTTTTTTAATGATTTTACGCCGGTAAGTCTTAGTATTTTCAGGTATTTATATCTGCAAAAGCGGGGTTGTTTCAGAATTATCGCTTTTTGAACAGGCAAAAAATCATCACCTCAAATTATAAAAAACCAATGAACGGATGCTCTGATGTCCGTTTCAGGGGGATGTTCCTGAGAGTAATCTTACCGGATTCAGAAATTAAACAGAGTATTTTCAGTGCTTTATAAAAAACGAGTAAAAAATGATTTATTTATTTTTTAGTATTATCTGTAGTGTTTCGGTGGGTGTTTTATTTAAGATCTGTAAAAAGAACAAGAATTTTGCTTTTTTTCAGATGATCGCATGGAACTACTTTTTTGCAGGAGGATTAAGCTATTGGATATACAAGCCGGATTTTAATCTAGAGGGATCTACCATTCCCGGGTTTTTATTTGTCACTTTGATCGTCTTATTGCCGTCTGTTTTTTTGATTCAGGCAAACTCTGTCAAATATGCAGGTATTGTAAGAACAGACATAGCTCAGAGACTGTCTTTGATTATTTCTTTATCCGCAGCCTATCTTATATTTAAAGAAACCTTTTCATCGTTAAAAATAGCAGGACTATTTCTTGGTTTTATATCCATATTTTTAATTTTATCAGGGAAAAGCACGGAATCCGTTTCCGGCAAATGGCAATATCCGGTTATTGTTCCTATTGGTTTTGGCGTTATTGATGTATTGTTTAAAAAAGTAGCATTATTCAAAGGATTTAGTTACACGACCTCTTTGTTCATCATATTCTCAGGAGCTTTTATTATCTCCCTCATCATAATTTTATTTCAGATTATAACTCGAAAACAAAAGTTTAGTATACAAAATATCTATTGGGGAGCAGGATTGGGCTTACTTAACTTTGGTAATATTTTGTTTTATCTTAAAGCGCATCAGGTATTGCATAATAATCCCTCAACGGTATTTGCCTGTATGAATTTCGGAGTTATTATTCTGGGAAGTTTCGTGGGGATTTTTTTCTTTAAAGAAAAAATGTCTAAACGTAATTATTTTGGATTATCATTAGCATTAATAGCCATTTTACTAATAGCCATTTCTCAGATACAATCCCCCTAAACCGAAAGGGATTTTTTTTCAATAATACCCAAAAATAAACCATCGCTATCCGGCAAGAAATACCTGCCCGACGGGTGTTTTTGTAATTATAGCCAAACAACGGACAACCCTAAGCAAAACACAACCTGTGATGTTTTTTACCCGGCTAGAAAATATTAATTACTTCAAGATTAATATTGGTTCCGAAGAATTTTTTTGCAAGTTTGGCAAAAGTGGGAGTCAGATCGGAGACATAGAACTTATAAACAGGGTCTGAGTTGTATGACAGCAGCTTTCTTCGTCCTAAGTCCTGTTTAATGTAACTCGCAACGATAAAAGGGGAATCAATGACCTGAATCTTATTTTGATAAAAGTGCTTTACTTCATTCAGGATTATAGGATAGTGGGTACATCCCAAGATGAGGGAATCTATATCCTGCAATTTTTTGTTATTGAGATAAGTTTTAAGGACAATATCTGAAATAGTATGATTGGTGAATCCTTCTTCAATAACCGGAACCAGAAGAGGCGTTGCCAATTCCTGAACCTCAATATGACGGTTTAATTTTCGTATGCTTTTTTTATAAATGTGAGAAGCAATGGTTGATTTTGTGGCAATTACTCCAACATTCTGATTAAAAGTAAAGGCAATCTTTTCGGCTACAGGAGAGATAACATCATAAACCGGAACATTCTTCTCTTTTGCTAAGGCTTTTACTTCTTTCAAAGCATTGGATGTTGCCGTGTTGCAGGCAATGACAATAGCCTTACTTTCTCTTTCTAACAGGAATTTGGTAATTTGCCCGGAATATTCGATAATAACTTCTTTAGATTTATCTCCATAAGGAAGATGTTTGGAATCTCCAAAATAGATCAGACTTTCATTAGGGAGAAGTCTTTTTATTTCTTTGGCAATGGTAAGTCCTCCCATTCCTGAGTCAAAAATGCCAATAGGTTGATCTTCCTCTTTCATCGGTGCAAAAGTAAAAGTTTCTTAGGAATTAATCAACGAAAAAGAATTGGGAAATTATTCCATCCGTTAAAAATAAAAATTCAGGGTTTATGATTACCGTATCGTTGCTTATTATTATTCTGTTTTCCATTTGCAATTTTTTTAATTCTTTATGAAAGTGATTGACAATCAGAGGAGAAAATTCTTTTCCAATATCCTGAATGTTAATTCCCCAAACAGTTCGTAATCCCAACATTATCTTTTCATTGAAACGTGTTTTTTCATTTATTGTTTCTTCTTCCAGAGGAAGGATATTTTCTTGCAAAGATTTTATATATTTTATATTGTTCGCAACATTCCAACTTCTTTTATCTTTTCCGTTATAAGAATGAGCAGAAGGTCCAATGCCTAAATAGGCTTTATTTTTCCAGTAAGAAATATTATGCTGAGAGAAAAAACCTTTTTTTCCGAAGTTTGAAAACTCATACTGGATGTAATCATTTTTCGGCAATACATTTCTAAGTAATTCAAAATGACGGAATTGTTTGTCTTCATCAACAGGAGAGATTTTTCCTTTTCTTATTCCGGCTTCAAAAGCCGTTTTGGGTTCAACGGTCAGAGCATAGGAGGAAATATGAGGGATACCCAAAGAAAGCGATTTTTCCAGATTGGAAAGCCATCTTTTATCGGAAGTGGTCTGCCCTCCATAAATTAAATCGATGGTGAGATTTTCAAAGCCTGCATCCATTGCTTCCTTTATACATATCTCGGACTGTTGGGAGTTGTGCATCCGGTTCATAAATTTCAAATCTTCATCAAAAAAAGATTGAACCCCTATGCTTAGACGGTTTACCGGAGTATTTTTTTGCAAAAAAGCAATATATTCTTTAGATAGATCGTCGGGATTAGCCTCTAGGGTAATTTCAGAAGTCCGGGACACATCATAGTTTTCTTTAATTTTTTGAAATAAAAAATCCAATTCCTGAAAAGATAACACAGAAGGAGTACCTCCTCCAAAGTAGATGGTTTCGACAGGTGTAGTTATTTCCTCTTTTCTCATACTCAATTCCTTTCCTATAGATTTGATCAGCTGAGGTTTAAAATCCAGTCGGGTAGAAAAATGAAAATTACAATAGTTGCATTTTTTTATACAAAAAGGAATATGGATATAAAGTCCGGACATGGTAAAAACAAATCCGTACAAAAGTACAATAATGTAAATGTATTTCTAAGGTTTTTATTTGAACTTATTTTTCGGGTTAACCAGTTAAGACCACATCCGGATGAATTTTATCATAGATTTAGAGCCTGTTTAAATTTTATTCAACTATTTATTTTTAGGTTCTAATTATATTTTGCATTCTTTTTAAGCTCTTTTGAGCGTCTTTTTCACTTTTTCTTCTTGATTTAGCCCGCTA
>JAISMV010000061.1 GCA_031276535.1 Flavobacteriaceae bacterium | reverse complement strand
AACTTTTATTTTTATTCCTACATAACATGAAAAATATTCTTGGTTATCCCTCCGATAAACGGATCCCTATAAACAAGACTCTCCCTACTTCTTTTGAAACCAAGCAATACACAGAGCCAGATAATAGCGTATCTTTAAGCCTGTTAGCAAGGTTATATAGGTGTAAAACGGCCGCCTGTAATGTTTCTTTATAAAAATCTCCATCGCGGTGAAAAATCTTTGATAGTAAATCTTGTCTTTAACCGTGGAGCCTCCTTTATAATGTAGGATCGTACTTTGTCCGAAATAATAATTACGGTATCCTGACTTTAACAGGGTATAGCTCAGGTCTATGTCTTCGCCATACATGAAATAGCTCTCGTCAAAGCCGCCTACTCCTTTATATACTTCCCGCCTTGTAAAGAAAAAACATCCTGTCAGTATCTCTACTTCTCCTACCTCAAATTCTCCCAGTGATTCTTCATAATAGCCTTTAATTCCCTCTCTTTTCCTTCTTATGCCCAATTCTATGAAAAGTTTCCTGAAGGTGTTCTTCGGTCCGGGTATGTTTCTCTTGGACTCTGATCGGTATCTATTCTCGCTGTCAACAATCCGTACTCCCAATGCACCCAAGTCTTCCTTGCTTTCTGCAAAGGGGATTATCTTCTCGAAAATATCTTCGGGTAACTGCGTGTCCGGATTCAATATCAATACATATCGACCCTCCGAACTCTCCACGCCTTGGTTGTTTGCTTTGGAGAAACCTTCATTTTTAGAGTTTTGAATCCAGATGATCCGGGGGAAGATCGTAGTGATGTATTCTTTACTGCCATCTGTGGAATTATTATCAACTACTATAATTTCCGCATCCAGATTCCGAATGGCTTTCAGACAACTTTGGATACAGTTTTCTAAGAATTCTTTACTGTTATAATTAACAACAACAATGGAAAGTTGTTTCATCTTCTCTCATTTATCTGAGCCCTTGTTGATATGGCACTCTGTTTTGTAAGGATCGTATCAGGGTTAGCTCGTCTGTATATTCTAATTCATCTCCCACTCCTATTCCTCTGGCAATGGTCGTAAATTTGATTTCTGTATTATTTAGTATTTTATATAGATAAAACATCGTGGTGTCTCCTTCAATGGTAGCACTTAGAGCAAATATAATTTCTTCTATCTCTTGTTCTTTTACTCTGGTTAACAGGGGGGTAATACATAAATCGGATGCGCTGACGCCTTCCATAGGGGAAATTCTTCCGCCTAAAACATGATATTTCCCATTAAACTGCCGGGTACTTTCTATAGCCATTACATCTCGTACATCTTCCACCACACACACAATTTTTTCATTTCGGTAGGGATTGGCACATATGGTACAAACTTCGGTATCTGAAAGATTATTGCATTTTTTACAATGTTTAATGTCATGTACTAAATGAGTCAACGCTTTTGTCAGGTTATCCGTCCGGGTTTTCGGCACCTCCAGCAAATGCAGAGCCATACGTAAGGCTGTTCTTTTTCCTATCCCCGGAAGTTGGGAAATTTCCTCGACTGCCCGTTCTAAAATTTTACTGGGAAAGTTCATCACGTGTAAAAAATTCTATATGCAGCAAAAAATTACGGATATTTATTATGGGCAAGATATTTTTCCGCATCCAAGGCCGCCATACATCCGGAACCTGCTGCTGTAATAGCCTGTCTGTAACGTTTATCCGCTACATCTCCTGCGGCAAAAACTCCCGGAATATTAGTTTCGGTAGAAAAGGGTCTGACAATCAGGTATCCTGTTTCGTCCATTTCCAATTTTCCTTTAAATATATCTGTATTGGGGGAATGTCCTATGGCAACGAAAATTCCGTCAACTTCCAAAGTTTTTTCTTCGCTTGTCTGATTATTTACTACAACTGCTTGTGAAACTAATCCATTCTCACCTTTTAAGTCCACCACTTCATGGTTATACATCAACACGATATTCGGAGTGGCATCTACTTTTTCCTGCATAATTTTAGATGCCCGAAGATAGTCTTTTCTCACAACCATATATACGGTCTTGCATATTTTTGCAAGGTAGACAGCTTCTTCTACTGCGGTGTCTCCTCCTCCTACTACTACTACGTTTCTTCCTCTATAAAAGAACCCGTCACAGGTGGCACAGGCGGAAACTCCTCCTCCTCTGTATTTTTCTTCAAAATCTTTCCCCAGATATTTGGCACTGGCACCGGTAGAGACAATTACGGTCTTTGTCTTATATTCTTTTCCTGAGGAAGTTTTTACGGTATGAATATCTCCGGATTTATTTCCAAAAATTACTTCTGTAACTTTATCGATAATCACGGTGGTTCCAAATTTTTCTGCCTGCTTCTGGAGTTGTCCCATCATTTCCGGACCGGTTATTCCTTCGGGATATCCCGGAAAATTCTCAACTTCCGTAGTGGTGGTCAATTGTCCTCCCAGTTCCATTCCTGAGATCAATATGGGATTCATCTCGGCTCTTGCCGCATAAATAGCTGCTGTGAAGCCTGCAGGACCGGAACCTATGATGATTGTCTGTAAAATAGTGGTATCTTCTGACATTTTTATTTTTATAAATCGGGATGCAAGTTACAAAATTTAAAATTTTATATACCTAATTAAATGTTTTCAGTATTTTAATTAACCGCTCCCTAAGTTCGATTCCGCATTGGAAAAGCATATCGTAATTACGGGGAAAAGGCGCCGGTGTTGTATTAACCAAATTCAATATGTCTCTGCCCAACGCTCTCCTGTCTCCTGTCATGGTGGCATAAGAGGCATTAAAAGCAAAGTTGGTCGTTACGGGATAGCTGTCCATCATAAGGCTTGTGTATGAGTTGTGTATCTGGATATCCGCAGAGAGCATCGCCTCTTTATGGCGTACAAATTCTCTTACCTGCGCTCTTACGGTTATATATCTGTCTGTTTTTATTGGGTTTCCCAGAGAATCTTTCACTATGTTTCCTCTTTTGTCTTTCAGGTATTCCCAACCTTCAGGTATTCTTTTTTCGTAGTTGTAGGTATTGGATGTTACGATGTCATTTCCGACAAAAGCCTGACGAAGAATCACATCCACTTCATAATCATGCGGTTCCGAACTATTGATCGTGATCATCGTCCAAAAATCATTTACAGAAGAATTCAATGATGATAGTAAATTATTTCTAAAACCATCCTGAAAAGGAACTCCTGTTTGATTGAGAAAAGCTACATAAACAATATCAACCCCCTGATCATATGCTATGTTTTGCATGTTATTTACGTCTCTATACAGTTTGTCTACATTCTTAACTTCTGTAAGATATTGATATGCTTGTCTGGCTTTATCTTTATCTTGGGTTTTCAACATATCCAAGGCTGCCATGTAATATTGATCTAAATAGTTTTCTTTTGCAACGGCTAATTCCGCCGAATAATCTTTGGTGGGAAATTTTAATTCTCTGCCTCCATTGTACAACGGCAGCAAGGGACGTATCGCATTCACTCTGTCATACAGAGATTTAACCCGATAGTATATTTCTTTGTAATTAGGATTGGATTGTGATCTTAATATTGTTAAGTTTTTTTCATCTTTTTCATTGGCTTTTAAGTATGAATTTTGTAATAAAACCAACTGTTTGTCTCTTTTCTTTCGGGAAGAATTTTTCTGAAAAACTTTTATGGATGTTTCAAAAGCCCGGGCATAATTCCCTCGATCTAATTCTTCAGAGGCTGTTTTATAAGCACTGCATCCTGAAAAAAGAAACATGGTGATAAAAATATAAAGGAAATTTTTCATGTTTAGTCTTTGATGTATATTTTAGACAGTAAAATTGTTTCTTAGTTTATTTTCATTTTTGTGTAGTAAAAATGATGCCACAATTTTCGTTACATTATGAGAGGAAAAACCGTATGACGGTTGTGTCGGCTCCCATTTTTAATACAGTTCAAAGGTACTATTTTTTGTTTATTGTTTTATAGGGTTCCGATCATATATAAATTTTGCGCCACCCGTCGGGTGGCGCAAAAATAAAGTCCGAAATACTCTTTACTGAAAAAATTCAACCGTGATACCCTGCGGCAATCAGACCTGAGCCAAACTTCATATCAACCGTTTTTTAGAGTAACCGATATAAGAGCTTGTTTAAATTTTATTCAAATATTTATTTTTAGGTTCTAATTATATTTTGAATTCTTTTTAAGCTCTTTTGAGCGTCTTTTTCTCTTTTTCTTCTTGATTTGGCCCGCTAAATCTTTAAATAAAAAGCAAAAAATCCATCTCAAAAATAGCAATAAAATATAATCGCAATAAAATTTAAACAGGCTCTAAAGATTATAATTTATTTTATCCTTCTTTTTATAAACTGAGGTATTTTTGATAAGACTTTCCTTCCTAACGACCAATAAGGATTAAAGTTGTGAGAACTATACATACGAAGATCCTCTTTCCATTTGCGTATATTCGATCTAATATTAAAAGAGGTGCTCATACCTCCCATCCGCATACGTACGATATATTCGTTTAAATAATAAACTTTAAAATGATGTTCGTATAACATGCGTACCAGCATATCGCTGTCAGCAGAAATTTTATAGGACTCGTCGTATAAACCGCATTTTTCTAATACTGCCCGTTTCACATATACGGTGGTATGCAAAGGCAGCCAACCTTGTTTTATTTTTTCTTTTCGGTATTCTCCACTAACCCAGTTGCGCACTATCTTCTCAGGATGCTTCGCACTTACGTAAATACCATTCCCGTATACAATATCCGCACCACTTTGTTCAAAAACTGCAACTATTTTCGAAAGCGCATCTGTGGAGTAAAAATCCTATTTATTTCTATTACTATTTAATAATCTTTTTATTTCCGGCAGTAATGCATGGGCTAAGACTCGCTGTCCATGCTCGTTTAAATGTATTATGTCTCTAAAGGAAAGCTCATCTTCATATTTTAGACCATTAATCAGCGGTATCCGATTATCGTGACAAAATTTTATGATCTTATCACCCTGATAATCGTATTTCCCATTAAGAACTTCCCGTCTGTCGGGATGCAGGTAAACGAGCAAAGGGATGTTCTTTTCCTGTGTATAACGATAGAATGAAAGGAAACCTGAATTAAACACGTTGCCTTTTACGATAGGATCGGCTTCCTTTTTTTTCTCTGCAAGGATACGTGGAATAAGGTATCTGTCGACCAGTTCGTAAATGGCAGATGAGTATTGTCTGGACAGATACCTCGGATGGATATCTACCACCTGTTGAAAATCCATATTGTCATGCGCGTCATGGCTGCTTACGACTAAAAAAATCAAATCGGCATCAAAATTGCCATATTCCTTTATGTAGGCAAAGCAATTATCCGGTGCCCAGCTATCATAACTGATATTAAAACAACGGATACTTTCAGAATATTCCCGGGATAATTCGTGTTCTATAATTGACGTTGCCAATGAATCCTGTTCGGTTTGCGTTCCTCCGTTTAATACCGAATCTCCAAAGCCTAAAATCCTGATACTATCGGAAAGTTTCGGACTATCACTACGCATCGAATATTCGTTGTAACGTATGTGCTTTCTAAACCTAAACCGATTTTGATTCGGTTGGGCTATATATTCAAATTTGTCGCTTTCCTGTGTGAGTACAGCATCGCAAAATCCCCAATAACAACGAAGATATACTTCAATAGCAACAACAAAAATAATTGCTATTACTAGTATTTTCTTTTTCATATATATTGACTGTGATAGTTTATTGGATATGGCAATTAAAAAACAATAAACTACTTATTAATCACTCGTTTTCTAACAGCTATAGCCGGATTTCCCTGATAAATAGTAAAAGGCTCCATATTTTTAGTAGCAACAGAGCCCACTGTTAGAATAGAATGGCTAGAACAGACAAACATCATTGATTCCAGTATTTTTTATGCATGCTAAAGCATTTGACCATTACAAATGGTAATTTTTGGTAATTTACACCAAGTTTATAGCCCAATATTTTAAAAAAGTTATTTATTAAAGCTATGGGTATCCAAAACAAGTTTTTATTCTTCCACAAAAAACTAAATTCGGAAATAACAAAACGTAACCCTTCACTTTCAGCACCGCCAAACGACTTTCTAAGCCATGACTCTTTACAATGAAACACTCCTGTATCAAAATATCTTCTAAATTCCTGAACAGGAGAATAATTGTGAGAATGTCTTACAATAGCATCTGGAATATACGCAACTTTATAACCTGCTAAAATTGCCTTTGCCGTGAAAAACATATCTTCACCAAAAATTGTGTTCGTAGGAAACTCTCCCACTTCTTTAAAATAATCTATCCTATAAGCGGCAAACGAATTTGAAGTAAACGCTGTTTTTATACCATGTTTAGAACTATCTTCAATTCCATATACATAACCATCGCATTTATAATTAAACAACCGGGCATGTCTGGCAAGAGGATTTGCATAATCATGAGGCAATTGACGACCGTACGCAACGGCTATAGTAGAATCATTGAAAACTTGCGACAAAGTTTTTATTGCTTTTTCTTCAGGAATAACATCTTGAGTAAGAAAAAATACTATATCACAATTTATGAGATGTACACCAAGATTCCTTGTTACACCATGGTTAAATTCGGAAGACTGTATGTTTACTACATCAAAGCCTGCTTCTTTTGCTATTTGTACTGTATCATCAGAACTCCCCGAATCAATTATAAGTATTTTATCAAAATCTGCCCGTTGTGCTTTTAGTGAATTAGCCGCCTTTCGCCACACTTCACCCCCATTGTAAGTTGGTACAACAATGCCTATTTCTTGCTTTTTCTCTTTCATTACAATAATCTAAATATGGTTAAGTGCAGAATTAACAGATAATAATAGTTGTTCTGTCGATCTTTTCCATGTATATTTTTCTTTGATGTATAACTGTTGAGCATCACTATCCGGGATATTTTGCAATAGATTGGGTATCATTAGTAATATATTGTTCATATTTTGTGGATCAATATAATTTATGCGACCGCCTAAGTAACAGTCGGTATGTCCATTCGTGGACGCAATAACATTACAACCATAAGCATAAGATTCTAAATCTACTAATGACGCTACCTCAAACCAGCTAGCAGAGATACAAATTTTTGACCTGCAATATACATTAATCATTTCAGAAGGACTTTTTTTACCTAGATATTTCATGTTATTACTTTTCATGATTATTTTTTTGAATTTACGGCAATAATTGGGAACGTTCATATTTATAGCGCCCACAAACCTTACTTGATATGGCGAATTATCTAATAGTTTTGCTAAGGCAAGTACATTTTTTCGAGGTTCTATTCTTCCAACAACCAATATATCTATGTCTCGTCGGGACCAATCTTTTTGTATAACAGGCTTAATATCTACGCCATTATATACAGTGAAATATTTCTTAATAATAATTCCAAAATCTCTTTCAATAATTTCCTTTTCCTTATCTGCAATAAGAATAAGTGGAATATCTATCAATATTTTCCTTATTATCTCGCTGTATGACATAAATAACTGTTTGAATGTATAAAAGCGTAATTTTTTATATTTAATACATCGAACAATATTTTTAAATTTTTCTCTTTTTAAGTATCCATTGAATATTTTCAATGGCATATACAGAATACCCGTTCGAATTGTTTTTTCAAAAAATTCAATAATTTTATAATCATGATGTATTGTAAGAAAAAGCGTCTTTTTTATTAGATTCATTTGACACAACTTTTCATAATACACGATCAATTCTAAAGGCCTATCCAAATTAACTAAAATATAGCAGTCGAAATCTACAGGAACATCAAGATCGAAGCAAATTTTTGATTCATGCTTCATTTCTTCCAAATATTTACAGTACATTTCAAGTTGATACGTGTCCCCGCCATACTTGCTAAAAGCGTCAACGCGAGTTAAAAAGGCTATTTTCATAACTTATTTTGAATCTCCATTAAATTTTAAACTCATACTGTGTGTTTTATGCACACACATACCCAGTCCATTGTATTGACATTTTCGTCGAACTTCTATTTTGTCTCCATAAGATTTTGAGTGTGTATTTTTGGGGGGAACTTAGAGCCTGTTTAAATTTTATTCAAATATTTATTTTTAGGTTCTAATTATATTTTGCATTCTTTTTAAGCTCTTTTGAGCGTCTTTTTCTCTTTTTCTTCTTGATTTAGCCCGCTAAA
>JAISMV010000051.1 GCA_031276535.1 Flavobacteriaceae bacterium | reverse complement strand
TTGAAGATTTAGCGGGCTAAATCAAAAAGAAAAAGTGAAAAAGACGCTCAAAAGAACTTAAAAAGAATGCAAAATATAATTAGAACCTAAAAATAAATATTTGAATAAAATTTAAACAGACTCTTACATAAATGAAAAAAGTTGTGATGATCAGTCACAACTTTTTTTTATTTATACTGTCCGGAATTTCTACCGCTCATAGTCAATAGCGACCCTTTGCTCCACTACTGATTTTATAAATTGAACTACTTCAACATGTTCCGGGTGATTTTGATAGATATTGAGATCATCGAATGTTTTAAATTGTGTATTTAAAACTACATCAAAGTTAGATTCAGGCGCTTCATCCATGTTAAACCCGACATAAATGGAATCCAACTCTTTGATTCTCCCTTTTAAAGCCTCCAGTTTTTCTTTAATTTGCTTAGCATTTTCTTCTTTATTTGTTTCTTTCAACTTCCACAAAACAATATGGTGTATCATAGTTTTTTATTTAAATTAAAATGGCATAAACTCTTTTTGTGAAAAAACAACCCATCCCGGATATTCCACCTGAGTCCGGTTTAAGTGATTTCAAGGATAAAATTACAAAAATATTCGCAAATGCAGCAGACATTTTTATAATTCAAAAGAGTAGAGAACTTTACTATTCCTGTGTATAAATACAAGGTTTTATTAAGATAAATTAATAAAATCAAAATTGGATGATAAATTTAAAATTTTGTATTTAACATGATATTTATCATGTAAAAATAGTTTTAGACACTAAAACAACATTGAATTCCATAAAATAATAATTTAAAAAAATAAATGCTTTTTTAAATAAGTAATGTAATAATCAAATTATTTTGCTCTTTTTGCAGGTTATTTTAATTTTAATTTGTATATTATTCAAAAAATAAATTAGCGAACAAACAAATAAACTAAAATCAATAAAAATGGAAACAAAAGAAATGATGACTCAAAGTTATTGGATGAGCGAAGCCGCTAAAATACCTTGGTTCAGACCACCCGAAATTTTTTATTCCCGTCAGGAAGAAAAAGATATCTGGTTTGGGGACGGGATAACCAATTTGTCGTATTTATGTATTGATAAGCATATTGAAGACGGGTATGGAGATACTATCGCCCTTATTTTTGATTCACCGGTAATGCAGACTAAGACAACGTATACCTACAATCAGGTAAAAGAAAAAGTGGAAAAAGTAGCAGGAGGACTTAAAAAATTAGGATTAAAGCAAGGAGACGTAGTACTGATCTACATGCCGATGATTCCTCAAACCGCCTTTTCCATATTGGCTTGCGCCAGATTAGGGATTACATTTTCCGTTGTTTACAGCGGATATTCTGCCCGTGAGCTCACTCTCCGCATTGAGGATTGTAAACCCAAACTGATCATAACGGCAACCTCCAGCATTGATGTGGACAGAATTATTTCCTACAAACCTATCGTAGACAAAGCTATTGCCCGTTCCACACATACGCCCGACCATGTGCTGATATACAACAGGAAATTGGGATTTATGCATGTCAACAATACTTATGACATAGATTTTAACGAATTAACAGAAAAATCATCACCGGAAAAATATATAGAAGTGAGATCAGATTTTCCATCCTATATATTATACACCTCAGGAGTAAAAGGAAATGCCAGAGGTGCGGTTTATAATACGGGAGACTATGCCGTAGCCCTAAAAGAAGTAATGACCAACACTATAAAATGTCAGCCGGATGAAACTCTTTTCACGGCTTTTGACATCGGAGGAGGAATCAGCCATAGTTTTACCATACTGGCGCCCATGATCAACCGAAGTCCTTCCGTCATCTACGAAGGGAGTTCCACCCGCACCCCGGATCCCGGCTCATATTGGAGGATCATTCAGGAATATAAGGTAAATGTTTTATTAACACCCCAAACCAACCTTAGAAAAATTATAAATGCAGATCCGCAAGCTCAACATCTGGCTCAATACTCATTGGATAGCCTGAACCGGATAGTTCTTTCCGGAGAAGATTCGGGAAAAGATGTAATAGAATGGTTGAAAATGAAAACGGAAGTAACGATTGCCAATCTGTGGTGGCATTCTGAGGGAGCCTGGCCTTTGCTGGGTAAGGAAATAGGCGCCGAAGAAACAAATGCCTTTCCGGATTCCGTAGGAAAGCCGATAAGAAAATTTGATATGAAGATCGTAACAAGAGAAGGAGATATGGCAGAATCAGGAAAAACAGGGATTCTGGCAGCATCCAAACCGCTTCCTCCAGGTTCGTTCAGCCATATTTTAAACAATAAACCCGAAGATCAGTTTGTCTCGGAAAAATTGATTAATTATTACAATACAGGCGGAATCGGGTATCAGGATACCGAAGGGAATTTCTATACCACAGGAAGCTTGGGAGATGTGATTAACGTAGCAGGGCAGAGACTTTCGGCTTTAGAAATAGAAAACATTATAAAAAATCATCCCAAAATTTCAGAAGTAGCAATTATCGGAGTCAAAGATGCGGTCAAAGGACAGGCTATAGTAGCCGTTTCGGTTATTAAAGCTTTTGAACAGGCAGATCCGTTCCGGTTAACAGAAGAGCTAAGAAGAATGGTTGTGGAAAAAATGGGATTCAATTCGGATTTAAAACAGGTGGTTTTCGTAAAACGATTACCAAAAACAAAATCAGGAAGCATATTACGCGATATTATCCGAAAGATTGCAGATAGAGAAAAATTTACGATTCCCGATACAGTTAAAAATCCGTCGGTTATTTATGAAATTCAACAAGATTTTGAATTAGAAAATGTTTCCAGAGTAAGCCTTAAAGAAAAGACCCTGGATGATCTGGTTATTAAAAACAGGGTCGACTATGAACGAATATATGATATAAGCTTAGACCAGCCGGAACAATTCTGGGGAGAAATAGCCCAGACTTTCATATGGAAGAAACCTTGGAAATCGGTTTTGGAATATAATTTTGAAAAAGCAGATTTCAAATGGTTTAAAGAAGGAAAATTAAACATCACCGAAAATTGTCTGGACCGGCATGTGAATAAAAATCCGGATAAGATTGCAATAATATGGGAATCCAACGACCCGGAAGAACCCAATCGTGTACTTACTTATAAGGAATTATACGTAGAAGTATGCAAATTAGCCAATGTGCTGAAAAATAGAGGAATTAAGAAAGGAGACAGGGTTTGCATTTACCTTCCGATGATTCCTGAACTGGAAATCAGCTTATTGGCTTGCGCACGTATCGGGGCGGTTCATTCTGTAGTATTTGCAGGATTTTCATCTTCGGCATTAGCTGCCAGAATTAATGATTCGGAATGTAAGATGCTGATAACCTGTGACGGAAATTACAGAGGGAACAAATATATAGATTTGAAAGGTATTGCCAACGAAGCTTTGGAAACAACTCCTTCCGTAGAAAGTGTTATTGTGCTCAACCGTTCCAATAAGCCGGTTATGATGGCTCCCAACCGAGATCTATGGTGGCATGATTTAATTAAAGATGCAAATCCGGAATGCCCTGCAGAAGAAATGGATGCGGAAGATCCCTTATTTATCCTTTATACCTCAGGTTCCACAGGGAAACCCAAGGGAATGGTTCATACATGCGGAGGATATATGGTATATACCACGTATTCGTTCAAAAACGTATTTCAGATAGGAGAACCGGACGATATATATTTTTGTACGGCAGATATAGGCTGGATTACCGGACATTCGTACATAGTATATGCACCGTTATGCTCGGGAATAACTTCCGTTATGTTTGAAGGAACTCCATCATACCCCGATTTCGGAAGATTCTGGGCAGTGGTGGAAAAATACAAAGTAACCCATTTTTATACGGCACCCACAGCCATCCGTTCGTTGGAAGCACAACCCGTACATTTCGTGGAAGATCACGATTTGAGCTCGTTGAAAGTATTGGGTTCCGTAGGAGAGCCGATCAATGAAGAAGCATGGCACTGGTATAACGATAAAATAGGCAGGGGAAACTGCCCGATTGCAGATACCTGGTGGCAGACGGAAACAGGAGGTATCATGATCGCTCCGTTAGCCGGAATTACTACCGCCAAACCCACTTTTGCGACCCAACCGCTTCCCGGAATCCAGCCCTGTCTTGTTGATGCCGACGGAAGAGAATCGGAAACAACAAACGGAGAAGGCAACTTATGTATTAAATTTCCATGGCCGGGAATGGCAAGAACCATTTACGGAGATCATCAGCGGTATATTGACACCTATTTTTCCGCATATAAAGGAAAATATTTCACGGGAGACGGCGCCTTACGGGATACCAACGGTAATTACCGTATCACGGGCAGGGTAGATGATGTAATCATTGTATCCGGACATAATCTGGGAACAGCTCCGATCGAAAATGTAATCAACGAGCATTACCTGATTACAGAATCTGCCGTAGTAGGATTCCCTCATGATATAAAAGGAAATGCCCTGTATGCTTTTGTCATTACATTTGAAAAACCGGAAGATGAAGAAAACGTGAGAAAAGAAATACAGGCAAGGATTTCGAGAACGATAGGTCCTATTGCGAAATTAGATAAAATTCAGTTTGTCCCGGGATTACCAAGAACCCGTTCCGGAAAAATTATGCGTAGAATTTTGAGAAAAATAGCCTCCGGTGAATTAGACGGATTAGGAGATATTTCCACATTGGTAAATCCGGAAGTAGTGAAACAGATCATAGAAAAACGCCTTTAGAATTTCTCCATATTC
>JAISMV010000136.1 GCA_031276535.1 Flavobacteriaceae bacterium | reverse complement strand
ACAATTAAGCCCTTTCATTACTTTCGTTCGCCTCCGGTCAATACATATTTAACAGATGTAAATAAAAACAGTATTTTTGTTCCATGAAATTGTTAAGCTATAATGTAAACGGTATCCGTGCCGCATTAAACAAAGGATTACTCACATGGTTCCAATCTGCAGACCCTGATATCCTATGTTTACAGGAAGTAAAAGCGACCACGGATCAGTTTGATGTCTCCCTGTTTGAAGATTCAGGATATTACTCTTACTGGTTTCCTGCCGAAAAAAAAGGATATAGCGGAGTAGCCATTCTGACCAAAGAAAAACCGGTATCGGTAAAATACGGGTGCGGCAATAAAGAATTTGATCAGGAAGGAAGAGTAATACAAGCAAATTTTAACGCTTTTTCCGTCATCAGTGTTTACGTTCCCTCTGCCACAAATATGGATCGACTGGAATTTAAAATGGAATTTTGTGAATATTTTTTAGAATACATCAAAGAAGTGGAAAAAGAATTCCCCAACTTAATCATAACCGGAGATTTTAATATCTGTCACAAAGCTATAGATATAAACGACCCTGTAAGAAATGCCAAAGTATCCGGATTCCTTCCCGAAGAAAGAGAATGGCTGGATCGTTTCTTTGACCGGTGCGGTCTGGTTGATTCTTTTAGGGTTTTTAATTCCCAGCCGTTCCAGTATTCCTGGTGGACATATCGGGTGAAAACAGCCCGGGAAAACAATAAAGGCTGGCGTATTGATTATAGTTTAACTACCCGCCCTCTGGAAAAATATTTACAAAGAGCTTATATCCTTACTCAGGCTGTTCATTCTGACCATGCTCCTGTTGGAATAGAATTTGATCTAAACTTAAAAAAAACCATAAATAACTCTTAAATATCATGAAAAAAATATCCGTTTTATTTGCTTTATTTATAATAGCAACCTCCTGTGTTCCACAATCCAGATACAATGAACTGGAAAAAAAATACTATGCTGCTCTACAAGGAGAAAGTAAAAGCCTAAAATCCATAGAAGAAAAAGAAGCTGCATTAAAAGCTTTGGCAGATCAGTATTCCTCCTTACAGCAGCAACTGGACATATTGGCTAAAAAGAAAGCCGAACTGGATGCTGAATATTCCGATCTTCAGGCTGAATACGCCGCAAGATTGAAAGATGTGGAAGATCTTAAAAATAAAAACGCCCAGATTTCCGAAAAAATCCAATCCGCAGAACAAGACAAAAACAAAGTATTGGGAGAATTGGAGCAAACTCAGGATCAATTACAGGAAAAAATTAATCGAATTAACGAACTGGAAGGCCTGATTGCACAACAAAGAGAAGCCGTATCCGGTTTAAAGGATAAACTACAAAATGCATTAAAAAGTTATGAAGGAAAAGGAATAACCGTAGAAGAAAAAGACGGGAATATTTACGTCTCCATGGACAATAAATTACTTTTCCCTTCCGCCAGCTGGGTTGTCGAATCAGAAGGATTAAAAGCCCTCCACGACCTGTCTTCCGTCTTGGCTAATGATGCGGATTTAAATATTATTATTCAGGGACATACAGATTCAGACCGATATGCAGGGAATGGCAATGTGAAGGACAATTGGGATCTATCTGTAATGAGAGCCACTGCCATAACAAAAATCTTACAATCAGAAGGAGTTTCCCCTACTCAAATGACCGCTTCCGGAAAAAGTGAATATGCTCCCATAGCGGATAATTCCGATTCAACAGGAAAAGCTATGAACAGAAGGGTAGATATTATTATCGCTCCGAATCTAAACGAAATAACCAAGCTATTAAACGAATTATAATTTTTCATGAAAAGAACCGTATTATACCAGAATCACGTCGATCTAGGAGCTAAAATAGTAAATTTCGCAGGTTTTGAAATGCCGGTACAATATTCCGGGATTACCAATGAACATTTTGCCGTAAGAGAAAAAGTCGGACTATTTGATGTTTCTCATATGGGAGAATTTTCCATAAAAGGCGAAAAAGCTCTGGCGCTAATTCAAAAAATAACTTCTAATGACGCATCAAAACTTATTGACGGCAGAGTTCAATATTCCACTCTGTTAAATGAAAAAGGAGGAATTGTAGATGATCTACTGATTTACAAAATTAAAGAGAATGAATATTTTCTGGTAGTTAACGCTTCTAACATAGAAAAAGACTGGAACTGGATATCTAAGCACAACACCGAGGGAGCAGAAATGCATAATCTGAGCGAAGATACCAGCCTGCTTGCACTCCAAGGACCCAAAGCCGCCGAAGTACTGAAGAAAATAACAGATGTTGATTTGGATTCCCTGAAATATTATCATTTCACATTCGGTACAATTGACGGAATACAGAATATTCTAATCTCTAACACAGGATATACAGGAGCCGGAGGGTTTGAATTGTATATTCCCAATCAACATGTGGAAAAGCTCTGGACAAGCCTGTTATCAAAAGGCGAAGAACAAGGGATCTTACCCGCAGGATTAGCCGCGCGGGACACACTGAGGCTGGAAAAAGGATTTTCTCTGTACGGAAACGAACTAAATGACGATACTACCCCTATCGAAGCCGGATTAGGCTGGATAACCAAACTGGACAAAGAAGATTTTTTAGGAAAAGAAATATTACTGAAACAAAAAGCTCATGGTGTTGCCAAAAAGCTGGTTGGTTTTGAACTTATCGACAGAGGTATTCCCCGTCACGGTTACAAAGTGTTTAATGACAAGCAGGAAGAAATAGGGATTGTAACCTCAGGAACTATGTCTCCCATGAAAAAAACAGGAATCGGAATTGCGTATGTAAAACCCGAATATGCCGAAACGGACACTGAAATTCATATAGAAATACGAGATAAAAAATTAAGATCAAAAGTTGTAAAAATGCCTTTTGTATAATCTGAAACCGCAAAGACATCCATAACTTATTTTTAAGACCGATGATTACCTGAAAAATATGAGAGTTATAATACAAAGAGTAACGGAAGCCAGTGTTAAAGTAGAAGGAGAAATAAAAGGGAAAATCTCTCAGGGGCTGTTAGTTCTGTTAGGCGTAGAAGATTCCGACAAACAAGAAGATATAGACTGGCTGTCAAATAAAATTATAAACCTTCGTATCTTCAATGATGAAAACGGAGTAATGAACAGATCCTTACAGGAAACCGATGGAGATATATTGGTAATCAGTCAGTTTACATTATACGCCTCTACAAAAAAAGGAAACCGACCAAGCTATGTACGAGCATCAAAACCGGATTTTGCGGTTAAAATGTATGAACAATTTAAAGAAAAACTTACGGCTTTGTTAAACAAACCCGTTCAATCCGGAGTTTTTGGAGCTGACATGAAAGTTTCCTTAATCAATGACGGACCTGTAACTGTATGGATAGATTCTAAAAACAAGGAATAATTCCTGAATTTCGGATGATCTCTGCAATAAAAAACCTGAGTTTGGATTAGGCAGTTAAGAAATGCCCTTTCAGGTAAAAAAAATATAAACACTACTAATCAATAACCTATAATCACACTAAATCTAGGGGGACAAGTCAGGTCAAAATTTAAAAAAGTTCTCTTTTATATTCTTCAAACTTTTGATACAGTTCCGCCTCTTTTTCTTTTGGCATCCGGCGGTGAGATTCTCCAAGATCAGTGGAAAGAGGGGTGAATTTTTCTATTTTTTCTATTAATTCAACGGACTCAACCAATAATCGCATTTCCAAATTCCAAAGTTTAAAACATAGGGAATGAAAAGTATCATCAGAAGAAATGGTTAATTTTTGTCGGATGATCAGTAATCCGGCATCGGCTTCCCTGTCCACAAAATGAACTGTAACGCCTACGGGTAGTTTTTTATATATACTCCACTTGACCGCATCCAGCCCCCTGACATAAGGCAAATATCCGGGATGCGAATTAATGATCTTATGACTATCCACCAAATCTTCCGGTAACAACCCTGCTCCTGCTATTAAAATTGCATCATAAACAACCTGATTGAAACTGTCTTTCAATTCTTCTATATTTTTACGGATATAAGTATATCCCAAATTGGAAGCCAGTGATTCGTTATCCAACTCTAACAATAATTCCGCCGGGCGATGGGAGATCATAGGCTGTAAAGGCTTCCTGAAAATAAAAGGTATTGCATAAATATCTACGTTTTTGTATCCTTTTCCTTTTAATCGGAGCAGTACTTCCTGAGTTTTACGGGTAGGATGGTCATAGGAAATGACCGCTATCTTTTTACATATTTTATACACAATTTGTTTATTTTTCCCTTAATACACGACAAAAAAATACACTTGATAGAAAAAATCAAGAAAACATCGCACAAAAACTGTGCAAAATACTGATATTTATTACATTAAAGGATTATTTATCGCATAATGCCTTTTTTAAATAAGAATATCATCCCAGACAACAAAAATACAGAACTTTTAGCAATATTCAGACTTCATTTATTTTCAGTTTATCGCCTGAAAAAGATTCTCTTATTTTGGATAATAGATAAAATCTATCTAAGGATAATCATAAACTATCAGATAATAGATGTAACCTATTGTAATATAGATAAAACCTATCGTAGGTTTTGAAAAAATAATATCAATATTTTGATACCTGAGGTAAATTATAAAAATTCATTTTTATAATTGAAATTCAGCATGTTAATTAAAACAAATAACCCCAAATATCGTAAAAAACGGCTTTAACCAACTGAATATTAATAATATGTTTGGCTTTTTGTTGTGTACTTATGAAAAATATGTTTATATTTGATAAATTAATGTATTAAATATGAGACTAAACCAATTATTCTTAGGGTTTTCGTTTATATTTTTTAGCTCAATATTATGGGCGCAAACGAAGACAATTACAGGGCAAGTCCTTGGCGGTGACGGTCAACCTCAAAGCGATGCTTCCGTAACTGTGCAAGGTTCCCCTAAAGTTTCCTACACTGATGAGTCTGGGAATTTCTCCGTAGAAGCCGAACCCGGACAAACCATCCAAATCATCTCTTTAGATGATGAGACAGCGAGTTTTACAGTAGGAGAGCAAACTTTTTATAGTGTAACTCTTCATCCTGCTGTAAGTAATGCAACACCCACAAAAGAAACGGAAATTGAAGAAGTGGTAGTAACCGCCTTAGGTATAAGACGGGAAAAAAGAGCTTTAACCTATTCCACTACTGAAATTAAGGGAGACGACATAAACACCGTTCCCACCACTAACTTTGCGAATAATTTATCCGGAAAAGCAGCAGGGCTCCAGATTAAAAATTCCGGAAACTTTGGCGGTTCCACCAATATACAATTACGGGGAACCCGAAGTATTATCGGAAACAATCAGGCTCTCATAGTTGTAGACGGAGTTCCTTTCAGTAATTCCAATATAAATAACATCAGACAGGTTAACGGAGGAACCGGATATGATTTTGGAAATGCCGCTTCGGATATTGAACCGAACGATGTTGAATCCGTTAACATACTAAAAGGCGCCGCTGCGACTGCCTTATACGGAAGCCTTGCTGCCAACGGAGCGATTATGATCACCACCAAAAAAGCCAGAAAAGGACAGAGATTGGGAATAGAATTAAATTCAACGGTTTCTACCGGTTTTGTTGACAAAGAAACCTTTATTACATATCAAAAGCAATACGGACAAGGATACGGCGCTTTCTATGGACCTAACCAAGACAGTTTCTTCAATGTAAATAACGGAAATCCTGAAGTTCCCTTTACCGAAGATGCCTCCTACGGAGCTGCTTTTGATCCCTCATTATTGGTCTATCACTGGGATTCTTGGTTAGATGACCCCAATGGGGAATTAAAACCTTGGGTTGCCGCTAAAAACGGTCCCATCAAATTCTTCAAAAATCCCGTTTCTTTCGTAAACAGTGTGTCTTTAACCGGTAGTACGGATAAATCTACCTATAGGCTAAGTTATACTAACAATAACGAAACCGGATTGCTTCCCAACAGCAGTTTAAACAAAAATACTCTTAATGGTAACTTTTCTTATGACTTTGCCGATAATTTCACAGCTACTGCATTTTTTACCTACGCAAGGCAAAATACGATAGGTAGGAACGTTACCGGATATTCAGGAAATATCCTTTCAGGATTCAGGCAATGGTGGCCGGTAAACGTAGATATTGAACGTCTGAAATATGCCTTTGAGAAAACCGGAACCAATTATACATGGAACTGGGCAGACGGAACTAATTCCGCTCCGGCTTACTGGGATAATCCTTATTGGTCACGATATAAAAATTACGAAACCGACAATCGAAACCGATTGTTGACCGGAGTAAATTTATCTTACGATGTAAATAAGTATATCAATATTTTAGGAAGGGTTGCCATAGATAAAACCGATGATAAAATAAGAGAAAGAATAACTGCCGGATCTAACCCTACCAACTTTGGTATTAAATATGACCCTGAATCTGCCGGATACCAGCTATATACCCGAAATTATATGCAGCAAACCTACGATCTGATAGCTACTTTTCAAAAAGATCTATCCAATAATGTAAATCTAAGGGTATTGGGAGGAGGGTCCTTCTGGCAGTATAATACAGAATCTTTTCAAGGTTCCACTTTAGGAGGATTGTTAGTTCCCGGATTATACTCTGTAGGAAATAGTGTTTCTCCTGTAGCTCCCGTAGAGGCTTATCTGAAAAAACAAAAATCAGGATTATACGGACAGGCTACCTTAACCTTATTTAATCAATTATTTTTAGACGGCTCCTACCGATATGACCAATCCACTACTCTTCCAAAAGATAACAGAGGATACGGCTATTTTTCCGGAGGATTAAGCTGGGTGTTTTCCTATTATCTAAAGGGAACTCCTATCAACTATGCCAAGATACGTGCCAGCTATGCCGAAGTAGGATCAGATCCTGAAACTACCGATGCTTCCATCGGATATTACTATAACAACGGTTCCCTGTTCGGAGTCCCTTATTATGGTGTCTCCGACGGAACAACCAGTAAACATACCGCTTTTGATTTTTCCAGATTGAAACCGGAAAGAACCAAAAGCTGGGAAGCCGGGCTGGAAATGCAATTCTTTAACAATCGTTTAGGCTTTGACGTTGCCGTGTATAAAACCAATACAGAGGATCAATTCAGCCTTATTCAAAAATCGACTTCCACTTTTTATTACAGAGAATTTATGAATGCGGGAGAAGTTGAGAACAAAGGGATAGAGCTGGCTTTAAATTTAGTTCCCGTTAAAACCAAGAACTTTAAATGGGATATTAATGTAAACTGGGCAAAAAATGAAAATAAATTAAAATCACTCCCCAATATAAAAAATCAGGTCTTAGGATCTTACCAATCGGGTTTTACTATCGGCGCCACTGTGGGACAATCCTTAGGGGTAATCATAGGAAACGATTATGTGTATGACGACAATGGTAATAAAGTTATTGACGGCAATGAAAAACTGCCAGACGGGAAACCTAATCCTAACTACGGTCTTTATTTACAAAACGAAAATCAGGTGATCGGAAAAACTCAGCCAAAATGGACAGGCGGTATTACTAACAGATTTACTTACAAAAATTTATCGTTGAGTTTCCTTATTGATATTAAACACGGAGGCGATGTTTATTCTTTGGATCAGGCTTATGGACAAGAAACCGGACTATATCCCAGCACTGTAGGTACCAGCCATTTGGGTAAGCCTATCAGAAATACCATAGATGATGGAGGAGGGATTATTTTTGACGGAGTGAAACAGAACGGAACTCCCAATGATATCGTAATAGATGTAAGCGCATCCGGAACAGGTTTTGCCCGTAATAAAAGACCTCATAAGGCTTATGTTTATAATGCCGGATATATAAAATTAAGAGAAGTGGCTCTTTCTTACGCAATTCCCGAAAAGCTGTTTAAGGAATCTTTCGTCAAGTCTGTGACTTTAAGTGTAATAGGAAGCAATCTGTGGATCATACAAAAATATATACCGGATGCAGATCCTGAAGCCGGATTAGGATCCGGTAATCTGCAAGGATTCCAATCGGGAGTTATGCCGACGGCAAGAACGTTTTCTTTTAATGTAAAAGTTAAATTTTAATCTTTAGTAATCATGAAAAAAATAATTTTAATAGTAGCTGTGTTATTTTCAGCATATAGTTGTGTCAATGATTCTGATGACTATAGAAAAGATTCTGAAAAGAGCTACAAAGTACCAGCCCAATACTTATTCTCTCAGGCAGAGAAAGGATTAATAGACCTACTGACAACACCTAACTATAACAGAAATGTGTTCCGTTTTTTAGGACAATATTGGACAGAAACCACTTATTACACTGAGGTATGTTATGACTTTGAAACAAGAAAAGTTCCACAAAATTTTTGGGATGGATTATACTTATATGTCTTGGGCAACCTTGCCGAATCAAGAAAATACGTATTGGAAGAACAACCTTCAGTGACTGCCACTGCGTCAGAAATAGAGTCTTTCAATAAAATAAAGCAAAACAAATTAGCTCAGATTGAATTATTGGAAGTTTATACATATCAGGTTTTAGTGGACACTTATGGTAATGTTCCTTACAGTGAAGCAGGAGATCCTTTCGATCATCCCACCCCTAAATACGATGATGCCAAAACAATATACGACGACTTGATTTCCAGAACTAAAAAAGCTACCGCTCAACTGGATTCTTCCGAAGACGGATTTGGCGATTCAGACTTTTTCTACAGAGATATACCAAGTTCGGAAACCCGAATAGACCGATGGAAAAAAATAGGAAATACTCTGTTGGTTAAGCTGGGAATAGCCCTTTCAGATGTAAATCCTACCCTTGCTTCAGAAACTATTAACAACGGAATAAACGGAGGAGTAATACTTTCCAATCAGTATAATGCTATCTTCAAATACGATACCACTCCCCCAAATTTCAGCACTTTATACGAAAATCTGGTAGCCAGTGGAAGAAATGATTTCGTCGCAGCCGATACTTTTGTAGATTTCTTAAATAGTTTAAACGATCTCAGAAGGTCGGTCTATTTCCAACTCTATGAGGAAAAAGACGATCAGGGCAATGCTACAGGTAATAATTACTACAAAGGAGGAAAATACGGATATCCGGGAAATACGGTGAGGAATGCCTCCAAAGTGGGAACTTTTGCTTATACAACCACTACTCCGGGAGTGTTATTTGATGCTTCCGAAGTTAATTTTTATCTTGCCGAAGCAGCTGCCAGAGGGTTTATAGCAGGATCCCCCGAATCGTATTACAACGCTGCGATCACTCAATCTTTTGAATATTGGGGAGTTCCTATAGGAAATTATCTCAGCACAGTTCCATACGATAATAAAAACTGGCAGGAATCCATAGGAAAGCAAGCCTGGATAGCCTTATACAACAGAATAGAATCCTGGAATACAAAAAGAAGACTGGACTATCCGGTTTTAAAGGTCTCTCCTTATTATTCCACTGTAGTATTAAGCGTTGCTGAAGTTCCGGTTCGTTTTCGGTATCCTATTGATGAAAGAACTGTAAACTCCGATAATTATTATGCGGCTTCAAATGCAATAGGCGGAGATCATTATCACGTTAAAATATTCTGGGATGTAAAATAAAATTAAAGTCGATCTTTTGGGAAAGACTTTTTGAAATAGATTTCAAGCATAAGAAAGGGGACTGAAAAAATTCAGTCCCCTTTTCTGCTATACTTAGAGCCTGTTTAAATTTTATTCAAATATTTATTCTTAGGTTCTAATTTTTTGCATTCTTTTTAAGCTCTTTTGAGCGTCTTTTTCACTTTTTCTTCTTGATTTAGCCCGCTAAATCTTCAAATAAAAAGCAAAAAATCCATCTCTAAAATAGCATTAAAAAATAATCGCAATAAAATTTAAACAGGCTCTTAAA
>JAISMV010000121.1 GCA_031276535.1 Flavobacteriaceae bacterium | reverse complement strand
TTTAGCGGGCTAAATCAAAAAGAAAAAGAGAAAAAGACGCTCAAAAGAGCTTAAAAAGAATGCAAAATATAATTAGAACCTAAAAATAAATAGTTGAATAAAATTTAAACAGGCTCTTAATTCTGAAATTCAAATCTCTGAATTTTTAAGGGTTTCTTCCCGGGATAATTTACATTCTATCTGTCTCATCACTTCCAGTGCTATTCTCAAAGCTTCTTTTCCCTGCTCCAACGTGACCTTTATCGGGACATCGTTCTCTATGGAGTCGGCTAAGGATTCCAATTCGTCAAGGATTGCATTGTTTCCTTCTATTTCAGGATATTGGAATAAAATTTGTTTTTTTTCTCCTTCCGCATTTTCTATGATCATATCAAAAGGTCGGATTTCTTCCGGGACTTCTTTTATTCGTATGATCTCTGCTTTCTTTTCTAAAAAGTCAATGGAGACGTATGCATCTTTTTGAAAAAATCTGCTTTTACGCATGTTTTTCATAGAGATCCTGCTGGTAGTAACATTGGCTACGCATCCGTTTTCGAATTCGATACGTGCATTGGCTATGTCCGGGGTTTTGCTTACAACGGCAACTCCACTTGCATGAATTTCCTTTATTTCCGATTTTATTATGGAAAGCACAATATCCAGATCATGAATCATTAAATCCAGAACTACCGAAACATCTGTTCCTCTCGGATTAAATTCCGCCAACCGATGTATTTCCAGAAACAACGGATCGGCAATAAAAGAGTTACATGCTTTAAACGCGGGATTAAACCTCTCAACATGTCCCACCTGACCTTTTACTTTATGCTCCAGCGCCAGCCGGATTATTTCATCGGCTTCTTTCAGGCTGCCGGCAATGGGCTTTTCTATGAAAATATGTTTCCCTGATTTGATGGCTTTTTCCGCATATTCAAAATGGGCGAAAGTCGGAGTCACAATATCCAATACATCCACTTGTGAAAGCAACTCTTCAAAATTTTCAAAAAATTTATATCCGAATTCCGCTTCCAGTTTTTTGCCGTTTTCTACATCTACATCATGAAACCCGATCAATTCAAACTTAGATGATTGTTGTAATAATTTTAAATGGATCTTGCCTAAATGTCCGGCTCCGACCAATCCTGCTTTTAACATGGTGTTTTTTTATGTAAAATTACATCTTTGAAGTTTGTAATGCGAATTTATTGCTGAGAAAAATACTGATAATCTTTAATCACGGTTTCTACGTATTCAATATCTGTCAATTCCGGTTTATATTCATGGATCACACTTTCTATCTTATTTCTCAACTTTCTTGTCAAATCAATATCTACAGTTGCTCTTGCTCTTTCCAATGCGGTTTTTATAATCTGCAAGTCCCGGTCTGAAAGTTGCAATACCTGAGTAAATTTCGGCTGATAATTTTCCTCTATTTCCGATAAGATCGTCTGGTCTACGTGAAAGGTCTGTTTCGTTGAGATCACTACGGTTCCGGCAATTAGATCGGCTACTCTTTGTCTTCTTTGGGTGGAAGCCATCGTGATAAGCCCTACCATGTTATAAAACAGAGAATCAATAAAACCCAACAGCCAACGGACGAAATAGGTTCCAAAACTCGCTTCCGAACCGTCTGCCTTCACTATTTTTATTTTCATTATTTTTTTTCCGAACGTTTGACCCTGCATAAAGTAAGGCGCCCACAATGAATAAAAAACTACGGGGGCAGCTATGATAAAAAAGGGAATTATCCAAATCCAGTCATCGTAGATTAAAGGATCGAGAAAACCGTCACTATTTATTAAAATCCCCCAAATTATAAAGTAAAATATCACTCCATAAGCTATTAAAAACAGGTTATCCAATAACTTAGCCAAAACCCGATTTCCTATATCTGCCAAATTATAGTCAATGACAACGTTTTGGGAGGTATTTATATGAACATCTTTCATGATAATTTGTTACTTTTGTAATATTATACAAAAATAATATTTTTCAATGAGGGAAGCAGCTTTCATTAAAAAAAATAAAGATCGGTGGATCAGTTTTGAAAACGCTCTGAAGAATAGTAAAAGTCTTGTTCCTGATGAACTGGCTGATTTATATTTGCAAGTAGTGAATGATTTGAGCTATGCTCAAACCTATTATTCTAAAAGTAAAACAACGATTTACTTAAATGATCTGGCTCGAAAAGCCCATTTCTCTATCTATAAAAACAAAAAAGAAAAATCAAACAGGATTATTACTTTTTGGAAGTATGAACTTCCGTTTATTTTCAGTAACTATCAGAAGGAGTTATTATTGTCCTTTATTATTTTTTTTGTTTCCGCGGGGATAGGCTTGTTCTCCGTTTATCAGGACATTGATTTCTCCCGGATCGTTCTTGGAGACGGATATGTGGATATGACCATTGCCAATATAAGAGAAGGCGACCCTATGGGGGTTTATCATAGTAGTTCTGCGTGGTCAATGTTCGCTGAAATCACCATCAATAATATACAGGTGGGATTTAATGCCTTTGTATTGGGAATATTAACTCCCGTATTACCTATTGTCATTTTATTTTACAACGGAGTGATGATCGGAACCTTCGATGGGTTTCTTTTTCAATATGGTGTGGGCCTCAGGGCTAATTCCATCATATGGATCCATGGAGTTTTTGAAATTTTTGTCATTATAGTTTGTGGCGCTGCCGGAATCATATTGGGAAACAGTCTTTTATTCCCCAAAACCTTTACCCGATTGCAGTCCGTACAAAAAGGATTCTGGGACGGAGTGAAGATCACTTTCAGTACACTTCCGTTTTTTGTATGTGCCGGATTTTTGGAAAGTTTCGTTACCAGACATTCCCTGATGCCTTTGCCCATAGCGCTTTCCATTATTGCAGTTTCTCTTTGTATTATTGTTTTTTACTATATCATTTATCCCAGACAAATAAGAAAAAAAATTGATATTTATGGATCCTCAACAGAAAATAGAGTTCTTAAAAACCCGGACGGTAAGTAACACGATTACCGATACCATTAATTTTATACGAACAAACGGTAAATCTCTTCTGGGAGGATTATTTGGCATCTGCATTCCTATACTTTTATTATCGGGAGTTTTTGCATTTTTGTTCTTTACCAACTATTTTGATTTTATCTTCACAACACTTTTGGAGCAAAACGAATATATGGTATCCGAAACTGAAAGGATTGGTGAAACCATTCTTTATCTGTTTTTATTCCTACTGAGTACGTTTTTGACTATGTCTTTGGTGTCAACGGCAAGTTATGTATACGTAAAACTATACAGGAATGAAGAAAAAATAACCACGAAAACTCTTTGGGACGCCAGCAAAAAATATTTAGGAAAGGTCATAGGAGCGCAGATACTGTTTTTCGGATCGCTTGTAGTAGTCTATGTTATTTGTCTTATTCCTATCTTCATCGGGGGGGATATTGCCTTTTTGACTTTATTGTTACTACCATTATCTTTCGTCGGGATTTTTTATTTTTCCATGAAGCTCACCTTTTTTCAGGCTTTTATAGTATTGGAAGATTCCGGGATTATGGAATCCTTTAAACAGAGTTATCATTTTACCCGCGGAATTTTCTGGAAAACCGTTTTATTTATGTTGTTGATAGGTTTTGTTGCTCAATTTTTCACTTATTTATTTCAACTTCCCGGTGTAATTCTTATTTATTTTCAGCTGATCATGGGATTTACTCAAGGGGATTATTTAGACAGTTCTTTTTCCTGGACATTAGGAGGGGCATTAATTGGAGTTGGATCTGCCGTCGGGTATGTTTTATATTCTATTATTTTTATAGGAATATGTTTCTTATATTACAGCACCATTGAAAGCAGGCAGGGAATACGTGCAAAAAATGAAATCGACAGTATAGGAGAAAATAACGGTATAGAGGAAAACGGAAATTTGCAATAAAATAGAATTTCAATCCGGTCATCATCAACATGGAGAAAATCAAATACATAGGAATACTCTTTTTTATAGCAGGTATACAATTGCCGGCTAAAGTAAATTCCCTTTCTTATGATTCGTCTGAAATAACTCCTAAAAAACTTCCCGAAAAACCTTCGGAAATTTATACGGGAAAAGATTTTATATATGAAGACCAGATACAGCATACGGGGTTTTTAGCCCGATTGCTGCACTGGATCGAAGTTAAGTTTTATGAGCTTTTGAACACACTGTTTGGTTTTGACCTTCAGGCTGACACCGTTTCGGGCAGGCAGGCGTTATGGTATTCTCTTGTCTTTGTGTTGTTTGTGTTGATTATCATCGGGGCTGTTTTTTTCTATAAAAGATTTAACCATTCTCTGGGCAGAAACAGCAAAAATGATTTGTCCGCCGAAGAAGCAGAAAAAAATATAAATGAAGCAGATCTGGATACGCTGATACATAATGCCAACAAAGAAAAGAATTACAGACTGGCTATTCGCTTTTACTACCTGAAACTGCTGAAATTAATGGACAACCGGCAATTGATAGAATATGAATATCAAAAAACGAATTATGAATATTTTTATGAAATAAAAAATCCGAAACTTAAATATCTTTTTAAAGAAGTGTCTTTTGTATTTGATTACTGCTGGTATGGCGATCATAATGCCGGAGAATCTGACTTTAACGTAGCGAAAAACAAATTTTCCGAAATACAACAACTAATATCCGAAACATAAAAAAGAATAAAATTGAGCAAGCGACTGAAAATATATATCGGATTTTTTATATTTACCATTGCCTTTATGATGTATTTGGAATATACAAAACCTAAACAGGTTGACTGGAGTGTTACCTATTCGGCAAAAGATAAGATTCCTTACGGAACGTATGTTCTATATGAAGAAATGTCTAAACTGTTTCCGAATAAAAAAACAGAACTCATTAACGAAACTCCCGCTTCTTATCTGGATGCGCATGAAGATAACGCAGACTGTTTATACTTCATTATTAATGAAGACACCTCAATTTCCGATACGGACGCGGATTTTCTTCTGGACTTTGCAAGTAATGGCAACGATGTATTTCTTGTTTCCACCATTATCCCGGACGAAATATTGAAAGAACTGGATCTGAAGGTCAAAACATCTCAATATGTTTTAGATAAAGATTTTGCAGACGTACAATTGTACCTTACAAACCCCGAATTTCAAAAAACTAAGTATACATTTGAAAAAGTTAGTAAATATGTTTATTTCGACAAGGTAGATACTGTTAATACCATTGTTCTGGGAGAATTTATAAATTCCGGAGAAAAAAAAATAAACTTTATCAAACAAAAATACGGAGAAGGTTACTTTTACCTTCATCTTTTTCCTGATGCCTTTTCCAACTACTTTATGCTGAAAGACAATTATACGTATGCCACTAACTCTCTCAACTATTTTCGTAAAGAAACCATTCTTTGGGATGAATACAAGAAATCCGTAAATGCTCTTCCGGAAGGCATGATGATGTACATTTACGAGAATCCGCCTTTAACCTGGGCGTGGAGAATCCTGATCTTGAGCACGGTTTTCTATGTTATTTTCTTCGGGAAGAGATTACAAAGGATTATTCCGGTAATTAAACCGTTGAAAAACACGACCGTAGAATTCACCAAGACCATAGGAAATCTCTATTACAACAATCGCAAGCATCAGGATATTATAGAAAAGAAAATTAAATATTTCTTATATTTTGTTAAAGAACATTACTTTATGGATATTGAAACCATAGATGAAAACTTTTCCGAGAAACTTCATCTTAAATCAGGTGTCTCAAAAGAGATTACCGATAAGATCGTATCTTTAATTCAAAAAAGTCAACATTCTTCTTCAGAAGAAACCCTGAAAATAATAAATAAAACTATAGATATATTTTATAAAAAAATGTAACCCATGGAAAACGAAAACTTCCAATATCAAAACCGAATCGATCTATCTTCTTTGAAAATAACTGTGGATAAGATACGTGCCGAAATACAAAAAGTAATTGTAGGACAAGACACGGCGATAGATTTACTGCTGACGGCTATTTTATCCGACGGACATATACTTATAGAAGGCGTTCCGGGAGTGGCAAAGACCATTATTGCAAAACTTATCGCGAAATGCATTTCCGCTCCGTTCAGCCGGATACAATTCACGCCGGATCTCATGCCTTCGGATGTTATCGGTACTTCTATCTTTAATGAAAAAACCGCCGATTTTGAATTTAAAAAAGGTCCCGTTTTTTCTCATATTGTTCTAATTGATGAAATAAACCGCGCTCCGGCAAAAACTCAGGCGGCTCTTTTTGAGGTAATGGCTGAAAGACAAATTACAATAGACGGAACCACGCAGGAATTCTCTCGTCCGTTCACTATTTTTGCGACTCAAAATCCCGTGGAACAGGAAGGTACCTATCGATTGCCGGAAGCTCAACTCGACCGGTTCTTGTTTAAAATTGAAATTAACTATCCGGAATTACAGGAGGAAATTGAAATTATCCGAAAACACAACGAAATGAAAACCCAAAACGAACTGGATGGAATAGAGCCGGTAGTTTCCGCAGAAGAAATAGTTTCTTATCAAAACCTGATTAAATCGGTTCATGTGGAAGATTCCCTGATTGAGTACATCGCAAAGATCGTTACATCTACCCGAACCAACGCCAATCTTTATTTAGGAGCTTCCCCAAGGGCATCTATTGCCGTTCTGAACGCTTCAAAAGCATATGCGGCCTTACATGGAAAAGATTTCATCACTCCTGACGATGTGAAATATATTGCTCCTTCTGTATTAAAACACAGAATCATCCTGACCCCTGAAAGAGAAATGGAAGGTCTGACTCCCACAATGGTAGTAAAACAAATTGTTGAAGGAATTGAAATACCAAGATAACCGTGTTAAAATTTTTCAAATCACTCTATCTTTCCGAACGTCTTTTCCTGACCGTACTGGGATTTGTACTGGCTTTCATCATTGCCAATCTTGCAAATCCTTTGTTCATTATTTTAAAATTCGCCTTTTTACTCTTTATTCTGATAATCATTGCGGATATTTTTCTTCTTTACCTGTCACCCAACGGAATAAGAGCGAATCGTCTGCTTCCCGAAAAATTCAGCAACGGAGATGAAAATCCTATACATATCACTTTTGAGAATTTATATGCCTTTCCGGTACGTCTTCGGATAATCGATGAAATTCCGTTTCAGTTTCAGATTCGTGATTTTTTATTTAAAGTAAAACTCAACTCCGGCGAGATAAAAGATTATATCTATTCAATCCGTCCGACAAAGCGAGGGGCTTACCAGTTTGGGAAATTAAATGTCTATGCTGAAAGTCCTCTGGGTCTGGTACGAAAACGATACGTTTTTTCCCAAGGAAAGGATATTGGCGTTTATCCGTCTTTCCTTCAACTCCAAAAGTACGATTTACGAGCCTTTACCAACCGGTTACAGGAATATGGGCTGAAAAAAATACGGAAAATCGGAAATACCATGGAGTTTGAACAGATCAAAGAATATGTTTTAGGGGATGACATCCGAAACATCAACTGGAAAGCAACAGCCAAACGAGACCAGCTTATGGTTAACCAGTTTCAGGATGAAAGATCTCAACCGGTTTATTCCGTCATAGATAAAGGGCGGGTTATGATGATGCCCTTCGAAGGTTTATCCCTACTGGATTATGCTATTAATTCCAGTCTGGTTATTTCTAATGTAGCGTTGCAAAAAAATGATAAAGCCGGATTATTTACTTTTTCACGAAAAGTAGAAAACCGTGTTGTTGCCGAAAGAAGAAAAGCTCAGATGCAACTGATTTTGGAAACCTTATACAATGTCAAAACCGATTTCTCCGAAAGTGATTTTGGAAGATTATATGCCGACATCAAACGTAAAATAAACCAGCGCAGTCTGCTTATCCTTTACACCAACTTTGAAAATATGGATTCTTTACATCGGCAATTGCCATATTTAAAAGCCATTGCAAAAAACCATCTGCTTATAGTTGTTTTCTTTAAAAATGTGGAACTGCGAAAACTTATCGATAAAACGCCTAAAAACACCCGCGAAATTTATCAAAAAGTAATTGCCGAAAAGTCCGATTTTGACAAAAAACTAATTGTTAATGAACTGAAAAAGTATGGAATACAGTCCATTCTTACCGAACCTCAAAATTTAACCATTAACACCATCAATAAATATCTGGAATTAAAAGCCCGCGGAGCAATATAACCCATATCTATTGCAGGGCAAACGCATCATGAAATAATAAAGCGCACTCTCTGCCTGAAAGGCAATATTTTCGTAACCGCAAGGTCGGCGACCTGCGGAGAGCACACACAACAACTCTTCCTGCCTGAAAGGCAGGACTGAAAGAATAGTAACCCTGAACTACACACGTCTTTTTTATCATCTTCTGTTCCGCATAAAACACAGAAATTCAATCCGAGAATCCCCAAAACACACGAAAAAGAATACCGTCAATTTTTAACAGAGAACGGTATGGATACTGATGAACGATACTTTTTGAAAGACTAAGTCCTGCCTTTCAGGCAGTGCGACACTTTCGTCATCTTTCCCCCCACAGGTCGCCGACCTGAGGTTATGAAAATCAAATCCCTGCGGGATTTTTGCTGCTTTGTAAAAAGATTGTTGAAGGACAAATTCTAAATCCTATAACTAATACCCCCCCTAATGGTAAAAGCTCAACTATAGACATAACCAAGATATCGTTTAATTTGTGGAGTTTACAGTTACATAGCAGCTTGTTTCAATAAACCGAATCCGGATATTGGAATACTACAAAGAAAGACGGTATATTGAAACAATGCTAAAGATCCAACTTCAAAACTACTCCCACTCAATGGTTGCAGGAGGTTTAGAGGATATATCATACGCTACACGATTTATTCCTTTTACTTCGTTGATAATACGGTTGGATACGAGTTCCAGAAATTCATAGGAAAATTTAGACCAGGTAGCGGTCATAAAATCTGTAGTATTGGCAGACCGAATCACAGCGGTATATTCATAGGTTCGTTCATCACCCATCACCCCTACGGATTTTACCGGTAAAAGAACTACAAAAGCCTGACTTACTTTATCATATAATCCATGTTTGTATAATTCTTCTATAAAAATAGCATCCGCTTCCTGTAATATTTTAACTTTTTCTTCGTCTACCTCGCCCAATACCCGAATTCCTAACCCGGGTCCCGGGAAAGGATGACGGTAAATCAACTCTTTCGGAATTCCCAGTTCCACTCCTACTTTTCTTACTTCATCCTTAAATAATTCACGCAAAGGTTCCAGCAGCTCCAGCTTCATTTCCTCAGGAAGTCCTCCCACGTTATGATGGGATTTTATTACGGCGGAAGGTCCTTTTACCGACTGGGATTCTATCACATCGGGATAAATGGTTCCTTGTGCCAGAAAATCCACATTTTCTATTTTGTGTGCTTCTTCGTCGAACACCCGTATAAATTCATTCCCGATAATTTTACGTTTTCTTTCAGGTTCGCCCACTCCTTTCAACTTGAAAAAGAATCTTTCCTGTGCCTGTATTCTCTTTATATTCATGTGGAAATGTTCTCCATATATTTCCATCACTTTGTCTCCTTCATCCTTACGCAATAACCCCGTATCAACGAAAATGCAGGTTAACTGATCTCCTATTGCTTTGTGAATCAATACTGCTGCAACGGAAGAGTCCACTCCTCCCGATAATCCGAGAATTACCTTTTTGTTCCCAACCCGTTCTTTTATTTTTTTTACTTCTGACTGTATAAAGTCTGTCAATTCCCAGTTTTTTTCACATTGACAAATGTCAAAAACGAAATGATTCAATATCTTTTCGCCATATTCCGTATGAGAAACCTCGGGGTGAAATTGTACGGCATAAATCTTTTTATCATCGTTGGCGATACACGCTATGGAATTGGTTGAAGTTCCTATCAATTCAAAGCCTTCCGGCAGGGTTGTTACTTCGTCAAAATGACTCATCCATACGGTTGAGCTTTTAGGAATATCCCGGACTAATATATTTTCTTTATTGATAATGAGTTCTGATTTTCCATATTCTCCTTTTATTCCTTCCGAAACTTTTCCTCCCAGCAATTTCGTTGTGATCTGCATTCCGTAACAAATACCCAGAACCGGAATTCCGGATTCAAATAATTCTTTTTCTATCAGATGAGCATTTTTTGCATTTACGGAAGACGGTCCTCCGGAGAGAATAATTCCTCGAGGGTGATGGGATAAAACTTCTTTCAATGGGGTGTAATAAGGCAGGATTTCCGCATATACTCCGAACTCACGTATACGGCGGCCTATTAACTGATTGTATTGTGATCCGAAGTCTAAAATAATAATTCCGTTTTTCATTAATGTTGTTAATTTTTGGTTTTATTCTTATTTTTTATAAATTTTCTAACAAAAGTTCTGAACATCTTCTTTGGTTATTGGGTTTCCCCCTAAAATAATCAACCTTTCCACTACGTTTCGAAGTTCCCGTATGTTTCCCGTCCATTCAAAAGATTGCAATAGCGCTACGGCTTCTTTGGTGAATTTTTTTGTCTTGGAGCCTTGTTCTTCGGCTATTGTTTTTGAGAAATGCTCAATTAACAAAGGAATATCTTCTTTTCTTTCCTTCAATGCCGGAACTTTTAATTCTATAACGGAAAGCCTGTGATATAGATCTTCCCGGAATCTTCCGTTCTTTATTTCTTCCTTCAGCTCCTTGTTGGTTGCCGCCACGACTCTTACATCAACAGGTATTTCACTATCGCTGCCTACTCTGCTTATTTTACCTTCTTGTAAAGCTCTTAACACTTTTGCCTGAGCAGATAAGCTCATATCTCCTACCTCATCCAAAAAAAGAGTTCCTTTGTTAGCTAACTCGAATTTTCCCTGTTTATCTTTCACTGCTCCGGTAAAAGAGCCTTTCATGTGTCCGAATAGCTCGCTTTCAATCAATTCGGAAGGAATTGCCGCACAATTCACTTCCACTATGGGCATAAGCGCCCGTTCACTTTTTTCATGAATGGAATGTGCCACCAATTCTTTTCCCGTGCCGTTCTTTCCGGTGATCAACACTCTTGCGTCCGTAGGGGCTACTTTTTCTATGATTATTTTAATTTCTTCCAGTTTTTTTGAAATTCCAATCATTTCATATTTTTTGCTCACTTTCTTTTTAAGCAATTTATTTTGGGTGGAAAGTCTTTGATTTTCGTGAAGAAGATTCTTTTTATCCAAAGCATTCCGTACTACGCTCAACAGCCTTCCCAAATCAGGGGGTTTGGGTATATAATCAAAAGCTCCTTTTTTTATGCAATTTACGGCTATTTCAATAGTTCCATGTCCGGAGATCATAATGAAAGGAAGATTCGGTTTTTCCGCCATAACGATATTCAGCAATTCTTCTCCGTCCATTTTAGGCATTTTTATGTCGCACAATACCAAATCGTATTCATTTTCACTTACTAATACTTTTGCTTCTGCTCCGTCCTGAGCTTCATCTATTTCAAAATTTTTATTTTCATCCAGAAGAATACTTTTCAACACTCTTCTGATTGTCTCTTCATCTTCAACAATCAATATTTTAGCCATAAGTTCTGTAAAATTTTCCGCTATAAAGGTACTGATTTTTTTACGATAAGAATTTGGGTATTTAATTGAAATGTATCTATCTTGTTTTAATTTGTAAAACAAATAATTTTAAAAAGGAACTAATACGATAATGTATTACGGAATCAATTTTCACTTATTCGATCTGCATCAATGTTTCCGCTTTAATTTCTTGAGCAATGTCATATCTTTTAGCCTTTATTATTTGAGTAAAAGTTTCTTGAATAAAATTAGCTACCCAATATTGTGATCCTTCTATCGGCTCCCTTCTTATATCTATATAATCAATATAGTCACTTGACATCATGTATTCTTCCTTGAGGTAAAAAGTATAAGCAAAGTGTTGAATGAAAATAGCTTCTATATCTTCCGCAAAGACGTCTAGACATTCTTTTCGATTAGGATTATATATCTCATTATCATTTAATAATATGTGTTTGTAAGAATTATAGTGAGTGTTATCATTACATCTATTTCTGATTTCTTTATATTTATCATCTTTTAAAAGCAATTCATTTATTCTTTTAAGTTTCGTTGATTTTCTAATATAGTCAGACATTATTTTGTATCTAGGAGGCTCTTTATTTCCTCTACACCATCCTTCAATTTGCGCCACAATAAAATTCTCAAAACTACAGTTATCTTCTAAAAAAAGATTGGTGTAAACATTGAGTATTGTTGAATCATAGTATTTTCTGAGCAATGTGTAAGCATCGTTTATTCTACCCTTTTTTAAAATGTCTTTTATTGACTCAATGGTTCCTTTGATAGATGAGTAGGTATAGATATCTAAATTATCATATGATATTATTCCTGTTGATAGTCTATCCATTGCTTGAAATGATAGCCTATCATAGAAATCAGAAAAAAAATCTAACTGTCCAAAAATAGGATGTTCCAAATACTCTTCTTCTAGTTTATCTTCTGGCTTGATATTGTTTGTTTCCATAAAAATTACTTTTTATGTACAAATATAGATATATCAAAGTCAATATGTTTGAGCTCAGTAAAAAAGGTAATAAAACTAATTAGTTGTAAATAAGATAATTTTGGTTTAACTGGCTTAACATAAAGATTTTCAAATTCACATAATTTGCGAATTATTTTAAAATTAATTTGCAACTTATTTCTAAATTTAACATCTATTTAACTAATATACAGATGGATACATACTTTTTTGACTGATTGAGAAACTTTTTTATAATGCACTTACGGGTTAATACGAATAATTATTTTATTTTTGTTAAGTTCTAAATAATGAAGATGAAAAGACAAGCAGAGGCAAAATTACCTACAGAATGGGGAGAGTTTGAAATAATAGCATATGCCGAGAATGAAAATGACTGGATGCCGCATTTGGCTATGATCAGCAGAAAGACAGATTTTTCAAAAACGGTTACTATACGGATACACTCGGAATGCATAACGGGAGATCTATTCCATTCAAAAAGATGCGATTGCGGAAAACAGCTGGATTCCGCCATGAAATATATTCACAAAAACGGAGGAATACTTCTCTATCTGAGACAGGAGGGAAGGAGTATAGGGATCATCAATAAGCTAAAGGCGTATAATCTTCAGGATAAGGGATTAAATACCGCGGAAGCAAATATAGAGCTGGGTTTTCCCGCGGATGCCCGAGATTTTAAAATTGCCATTGAAATTCTGAATGATCTGGGAGTAAAATCTATTAATTTAATGACCAATAATCCTGAAAAAGTTCATTTCATAGAGGGAAGTTCAATCAAACTGGAAAAGAGGATTCCTTTGGAAATACATCCTGAAAAGGAAAATATAGAATATTTAAAAACGAAAAAGGATTACTTCGGTCATTTCCTTGACCTGAAGTAATCCCTTTTTAGGTCAAATATAATACTTTTTAATCAAAAAACAATAATAATAATAATTGTGCGCCCATTATCCGTAGGAAAGTTGTGAGCGGATATATGGTAGCATAGGTAACCGCCGGTGCATCAGAACCTGCCGACTGGTTTGCAAAGGCAAGCGCAGGCGGGTCTGTGGAAGCTCCTGCCAATAATCCGCAAATTTCCAGAAAGTTTAATTTATGGAAAAATCGGGCTACAAAAGATACTACTATCAATGGGATTAAAGTTATGAATACTCCATAGAGCATCCAATACAATCCGTCTCCTTCCGTTAGTGTTTTCCAAAAAGAATTTCCCGCTCCCAGTCCGACACTCGCAAGGAATAAGACAATACCTATTTCCCTTACCATCAGATTGGCGCTGCTGGAAACATAGTGGGTCACTGAAATTCTTCCCCCATAGCGGCTTATCAAAATAGCGACAATTAAAGGTCCGCCTGCCAGTCCTAATTTAACCGGAACCGGAATTCCCGGGAAGTTGAAAGGTATGCTCCCTACCAATACTCCGATTAAAATCCCTAAGAACAATTCTGCTATGTGTGGGATTTCCAGTTGTTTTTTTGAGTTCCCGAAATCTTTTGCCAACGCCATGATGCTTGAATCTTCTCCGATGACTATAATGGTATCGCCAAATTGTAATTTGGTATCTCTGCTCGGAATAAATTCAACCCCCGCTCTTATCACCCTTGAAATAACCACTCCATACTTGTCCCGCACTTCTAATTCTCCTATACTTTTTGCATAAGCATGGGGTTTGGTGATATTAATTCTTTTGGAGATCACATTCTGTTTACGTCCTTCTGCAGACAGGTCGATCTTTACTTTTTTTCCTATAACGCTTTCCAGCGCTTCCTGATCATCAGTAGAAGTCACTATCAGTAATTTATCTCCTTTGCTTAATTTGTAGTTTTTATCAGGGGTTAAGATCTCTTCTCCATGTTTTACTCTTGAAACCACAAAGTTGAATTTCATGATCTTCCATAAAACCCTAAGTTCTTTACCTACTAATGCGGGATTGTCTACTTCCAGCACTATTTTCTCCAGAGTATTTCCGGGTTTGTGTTTTAGCAGGTTTAGGCGGGTTTCCGCTGCTATATCTACATGGAATAGTTTTTTTATTAACAACATGGTGAAAATAATGCCTATTACTCCAAAAGGATAAGCTATTGCATATCCTGTAGACAGATTCTGCATGATTGAACTGCTTTCGGAATGGTCGGTAACCAAATCTTTCATCGTCTGCTGTACCGCTCCTAAACCGGGAGTGTTGGTTACTGCCCCGGACATGATTCCTACCATTGAAGTAATGGGGGTATCCGTGATATAATGAATACATACGGTTACTACAGCTCCTAAAACCACCACCAGAATGGCAAGCATGTTCAATTTTGCTCCTTCTTTCTTAAAGGAAGAGAAAAAACCGGGACCTACCTGCAAACCAATTGTGTATACGAAGAGTATCAATCCGAACTCTTTGATAAAATGTAAAATATGTTCGTTAACAACAAACCCGAAATGGGAAACCAATATGCCCATAAACAACACAAAAGTAATTCCAAAGGAGATTCCGAAGAATTTTATTCTCCCTAAAGCTACTCCCAGACAAATCACAAAACTGTATATTAATACAGTGTAGGCAACTGATTCCTGATTATTTAATAATTCCGATAACCATTCCATTGTTTAATTAATTTAAAACGGCAAAATTACATATTATTTACCGCGTCGGGAATGACACAAATCACATAAAAAACTGTTATATGTAAGGTCACCTGAAAAGCAGAACGGCATATTTTGAGCTAAACAACTGATCCACATCGGAGAATATTTCTATCGGACTGGTATGGTTCTCTGAAGAATATACTTTTATATGCATGTCTGAATTCTCAAAGGAAATTGCCTCTTCTTCTCCGTTCTTATCAATGAAAACTTCATATTCTTTTCCGTCTATTTTCCCCAGAGTTAACAGTATTTTCGATTTTAAGAAGGTTAAATTATACAGAAAAAAGTACGATTGCTCTTCTTCTGTCAACATAACCGGATCTTTATTTCCGTCTATTTTTATTAACATTTTCTCCTCTTTAGGTAATAAGGAATACGCATAAATATTCCCCTCCAAGTCTCTTCTGAACTGGACTGTCTCTTCAGAGGTGCGATATGTGGCTATTACTATTTTCTTTTCTCTTTTGCCTTTTGCATTTTCTTCCTTCGGTAAGATAAAAGAAAACGGCATTTTATAAAAGGACTGCACGAGTTTTCCGTCTGATTTTCCCGGAATAACCTTAAAAACTCCCGACTCAATGGAATCCTTCAGTTCCTGCATCACCTGCATTGCCGCTTTTTCCAGACTGGGATCTACCTGATTTCCTTTATCAAGAAAGGCATCTAAACTTCCCTCAGTAGTTAATATGTACTTTACCCAGACTTTCCCTTCGTATTTTCTGTCTACGGCGATTTCAGGGTATTCCAAATGATGAGCAATAAATTTTTTTAATTCATATGCGCCGCATTCTATCTGTTCATTATGTTCCAACCGAATACATTTGGGAAATAAAATATATCCACTCTTCCTTTCTTCTTTCTGAGCGTGAAAAAAAAGTGGAAAGAGCAGCAAAATAAACAGTATGGTATACTTATAAATGGGGCTCAATATTTTTTTATCAAATATAATTATTTTTT